>JAUYEQ010000097.1 GCA_030691295.1 Bacteroidota bacterium | reverse complement strand
TTACTATTTTTGAGCTGGAAGAACTGGATCTTGCAGGTGTACAACTGTTGGTTGCATTTGTCCGAAAAATGGATCAGATGAAGATAAACTATCAGTTCAACTGGAATATTGAAGAGGAGCAAAAGGCTCTCTTTATAAATGTAGGGCTTGGAGTGGAATTATTTATCAATAATTAATATGTTGAAACAGATATTAATAGCAGACGATTCGGAAAGTATCAGGGAAGTGCTGGCATTCAGCCTCACAAATGCAGGATTTCAGGTTTTGGTAGCAATTGATGGTGCAGATGCCTTGCGTTTTTTTGACGGACGGACAATTGACTTATTACTGACCGATTTCCACATGCCGAATATGAATGGCCTCGAACTGATTGGAAAAGTCAGGAAATTGGAGCATTACAAATACATTCCGATTTTGGTGTTGACTACCGAAAACCAAAAAAGCTTCATCCAAAATGCAAAAGATGCTGGTGCAACCGGTTGGCTGCTAAAGCCGTTTAATACAGAAAAACTAATACAGACATTACGAAAAGTGATTCGCTGATGATTTTATTTCAAGAAAGATTTAAAGAGGAAGTCAAGGAGTATTTCGAGCGGTTGGAGACGGGATTACTTCTTCTGGAGCAGGATACTGAGAATTTTCAGGCCATCGATGAAATTTTTCGGATTATGCATTCCATGAAAGGCAGTGGTGGCATGTTTGGATTCGATCTGCTGAGCGATGTGACTCATGATCTTGAATCGCTGTACGATATTTTCAGGACAAAAAAAATGCCCATTAATTCGGAGGTAATCAGTTTTACGCTGAATGCGATTGATGGCTTGCACCATTTGCTAATTCAGGAACCCACAGAAGAGCATCATTTGATGGCACAAAAGATGAAAGCCGAAACACAGCTCCTGATTGGCAAACTAATTCCGTCTGTAGAAAGAATGAATGAAAATGATCGTCAGGATAATAGAACAACAGATTTAGAAGTCACCACCGACAATCAAACCACCTATTTTATATCCTTTAAGCCTGATGAAAATATTTTTGAAAATGGCACCAACCCACTATACCTGATTGACGAATTAAACGCGTTGGGCGAATGTAATATTCAGACTTTTTTTGATTTTCTGCCTGAACTGTCGAAAATTAATCCCGCAAAATGCTATACTTCGTGGGAAATGTTTGTTGCAACTGCTGAAGAATTAGATACTTTGCACGATGTATTCATTTTCGTCAGCGAAAAAGCCCGGATTGAAATCGAAAAGGTATCAGCCGGAAATATGATTCACAATGAATCCATTCTGGCCGGTTTCCTGAATTCGAGGCTTAACAAGGAAACCTGGACTGCGACAGAACAGCCAACTGTTGAAGAAAATATTGAAGATGAAATTTCTACGAATGAAGAAATCCCGGAATCATCAATTGAAATAAATCAAGCAGTAAAGGGTTTGAAAATAAATTCGTTGCCCACTGCCACCGTTGATTCCATCAGGGTCGATTCACAGAAGATTGACCAATACATGAATTTGGTGAGCGAGCTGATTACCGCACAGTCGCGGCTTGAGTTGGTGTCGTCAGAAATTCACCATTCCGATCTTGAAATTGTTACTGAAACACTCGACAAAATCGGGCGGCAATTGCGCGAAAATGCCTTTGAAATGAGTTTAATTCCCCTTCAAAGCATAGCAGTGAGGTTTAAACGATTGATTCACGATTTATCGAAAACACTCGATAAACAGGTGGAACTGGTAACTATAGGTTTGGAAACCGAGCTTGATAAAAATATCATTGAAAAGCTGATTGAGCCACTGTTGCATATTATCCGCAATTCGCTCGATCACGGAATAGAAAGCACGGAGGAACGGATTGCAAAATCGAAAAGTTCAGTTGGAATCATCACTATAAAAGCGTCCACCGTTGGCAGTTACGTTCAGATTGAAATTTCAGACGATGGAGGCGGACTGAATCCGGCAAAAATACGCAGCAAAGCTATTTCGAAAGGATTGATTTCAGAACAGGATAAACTTTCTGAAAATGAACTATTTAATCTTATATTTGAACCCGGATTTTCAACGTCTGAATTGGTAACCGATGTTTCGGGCAGGGGAGTGGGATTGGATGTTGTAAAGCGCAAAGTACAGGAAATGAGGGGTACAATAAAGATCACCTCGGAACACGACCGGTTTACCAGGTTTATTTTGAAACTTCCACTTTCTCTTTCCATCATTGACGGTTTGCTGACCCGAGTGGGCGAATATTATTATGTAATTCCATCTTCAGGAATAAAAAAAATATACGATGTTAACCAACAGCTGTTGAAAAATGATTTCAGACAGGTTGTGGAGCTGGAAGGCAATCAGATTCCGTACCTGAATATGCATCAGGAATTTGAGCAGGAGTCAGATTTGCCCGAAAATCAGATTGTTGTAACTGTATCGTTTGAAAATCAGGTTTTTGGGCTGGTCGTTGATGAAGTTATCCGCGAATATCAGGCAGTAATCAAGCCCTTGGGAAAACTATTAAATGCACAGGACATATTTTCAGGAGCCAGTATTTTGGGAAACGGTCAATTAGCGCTGGTACTTGATACAAACAAGATTATTCAAAAATATTCATAAACGATGGCTGCAGAAATAATTTACGGACTAAATTCCTATTTTACCTTTAGGCTTGGCAGCGAACTTTTTGCTGTTAACATCGGTAATGTGACCAAAATACTGGTATTACAGGATACGACCAAAGTACCCAACTCACCGCGGTATTTTAAAGGGATTATCAATCATTTTGGAAGTGTTTTGCCTGTTTTCGACGGGCGGCTGAAATTTGGTTTTCCTGAAGCAAAACCTACAAAAAATACTTGCATTCTGGTAATGGTCGTTGAAATTGAAGGACACCCGGTCAATACGGGCGTTATTGTGGATTCGG
>JAUYEQ010000401.1 GCA_030691295.1 Bacteroidota bacterium | reverse complement strand
AATTTCTACACTTCAATATTCAGCGACTCCAAAATTATTCAGTTGGAACGATATGGAAAGGAAGTCGGTCCTGAAGGCGCAGTCGTTCATTGCAAATTTACACTCAACGGACAGGAATTCATTGCCATGGACAGCCATGTAAATATGGGCATGAATTTTAATCCGGCCATCTCGATGGTGGTAAATTGTGAAACTCAGGATGAAATTGATTTTTACTGGAAAAAACTTACAGAAGGTGGGTTCGAGGGCGCACAGCAGTGTGGCTGGCTTCAGGATAAATTTGGCGTTTCGTGGCAAATTGTTCCGAATATTTTAGGCGAATTGTTAAGCCACCCGGCTAAATCGGGAAGTGTGATGCAGGCCATGCTTCAAATGAAAAAACTTGACATTAAAATGTTACAGGATGCTGTGAATAATTAATATATACAACTTAAAAAAATCCGAAATGGTTGAGGTTTTTAAAACAAATGTTGAGCAACCCGAGCATTCAGAAATGCTTATTGATCAAATAATTTGTCATATTCCAAATAGTGAGATCAATTTCGATTTGGAAGACTGTGATAAAATTTTGAGAATTGAGGCTGAAAGTGTTTCAAACCAACTGATTATTGAGATATTCCATAAAAACGGCTATTATGCTGAAGTACTGATTTAAAACAAATAAAAACCTGAAAATGAGAAAATTAGTTTCATTTATGCACATTTCGCTGGATGGTTTTACCACCAACTCGAAAGAACAAATGGATTGGATTGTGGCAGATGAGGAAATGTTCGAAATTGCCGGACAGCAAACCTTGAGGTCAGACACCGCCCTTTATGGACGGGGAACTTACGAAATAATGGAAGCCTACTGGCCAACGGCAGCCGAACAGCCCAATGCATCCAAACACGACATTGAACATTCGGCCTGGTACAGCAGTGTTCAAAAAATTGTTGTTTCAAAAACATTGAAAAGTTCCGAAATAAAGAACGCGAAGCTTTTCAGTGAGAATTTACAGGATGAAATCAGGAATCTGAAAAATGAGCAAGGAAAAGAAATCGTCATGTTTGGTAGTCCAACCCTTACCCGCTCGTTAATGAATGAAAATTTAATTGATGAGTACTGGCTATTCATCAATCCAATCCTGCTTGGGCAAGGCAATTCTTTGTTCAAAGATCTCACACACGAAATCAAACTAAAACTCCTGATGAGCAAAACATTTGCTTCGGGAGTAGTTTGCCTTCATTACTCAACAATCTAAAATATCAACAAAAAACACACATCCATGAAAACAAAAGTAAAAGCAATTCCTGAAGGATGGCATTCATTAACTACCTACATTTCGGTGAAAGGCGCCATCGATGCCATCGAATTTTACAAAAGCGCTTTTGGCGCACAAGAAACTGGGCGGCTCACTATGCCCGATGGAAGCATTGGCCATGCTGAGTTGGAAATAGGCGATTCAAAAATTATGATCGCTGAAGAGAATGAACAGTGGGGCAACCTAAGCCCGCAAACAATCGGCGGGTCTCCGGTGAGCCTTTGTTTATATGTGGAAGACGTTGATGCCGTATTTGCCAAAGCACTTCAGGCTGGAGCAAAAGTTACCGGGGAAATGGTAGTGAAGGACCAATTTTATGGCGACCGGAGTGGCGGCATTACTGATCCTTTTGGTCACCAGTGGTCAATCATGACACACATCGAGGATCTTTCTTTCGAGGAAATGCAAATACGGATGAATGCAATGTTTGCGGAAAACAAATTCATTGCTCAAACAGATTAATATATGACGAAAATGAGAAAGTTAAAATTACAGATACAAATATCAGTGGATGGATTTATTGCAGGACCAAATGGAGAAATGGATTGGATGGTATGGGATTGGGATGACAAACTCAAAAACTATGTGATCGAATTAACAGAACCGGTTGACTGCATTATTATGGGTAGAAATCTTGCTTCCGGGTTTATTCCGTATTGGGAAACTGTGGCATCAAATCCGGATGACCCGCAATTTGCATTTGGCAAAAAAATGACAGACACTCATAAAGTTGTTTTTACCAAAACTCTTGAGAGCTCAGAATGGAATAACACGGTTCTTTCAAAAGGTGACATTGAAGTTGAGATCAATAAGTTGAAAAATGAAACTGGCAAAGACATTATCGTATATGGCGGTGCAACCTTCGTATCATCCCTTATCAAAGCTGAACTTATTGACGAGTTACATTTGTTTATTAACCCAACAGCAATTGGAAATGGTATGACTATTTTCAAATCATTGGAAAAAAAACAGGAGTTTAAACTAATAGAATCTTCCGGTTTTGACTGTGGTATTGTTGTTAATAAATATGCATTAAAAAAATAGAAATACACCAAATTAGCTAAAGCAAAAACACTTTGCTCACCTACGTACAAAACTTTAACTAAAAACAAGAATATTATGTCGTTTCAGGCTTATTTAAATACAATCAAATCGAAGACAGGCAAGGGTCCTGAAGATTTCAGGAAAATGGCAGAAGAAAAAGGATTTAGTCATGACGGACAACTGAAACCTGGAATAAAAGCAGGTGAAATTGTTGATTGGCTAAAGGAAGAGTTTGAATTGGGACATGGACACGCTATGGCGATTTATGGGCTTTTGAAAGGGATGAAAAACGAAGACAGCAAATAGCAGGTTGTCAGTCGTCATTGTAATGCGACGCCCTGCGCTCAGACATTTCGCGTAATAGATTTTAGCTAAAAGAATAACAACTTAAAAATAAAAATTATGGCACTTATCAATCCACACATTAACTTCAATGGAAATGCCGAAGAAGCATTCAATTTTTACAAATCAGTATTTGGCGGAGAGTTCGCAACGATTGTGCGTTTAAAAGACTTATCAAGCCCTGAATTTCCAGTAGCAGAAAATGATGCAAATAAAATAATGCACATTGCATTGCCTATTGGCAAAAACAGTTTAATGGCCAATGATGTTCCGGAAAGCATGGGTCGAGTAAATGAAAATGAAAACAGATCTAAAATATCCATTAGTGCAGAAAGTCGTGAAGAAGCCGACAAGTTGTTTAGCGGACTTTCAGCAGGTGGAACTGTTGAAGTGCCTATGGACGATAGTCCCTGGGGTTCATATTTTGGAATGTTTAGAGACAAATTCGGTATTGAATGGATGGTGGATTTTTCTAACGGATAAAAGTAACCCACGAAAACAACGAATGCCTAACATCATCGACAACAATTATAATGGACACAACAACGACAAATTCTTCTTCTGACTTACAATTCACTCAAATTGCATGGGTGGTAAAAGATATTAAAGCTACGGAACGAATTTTCAGAGAAACGATGGGCATAAGTAATTTTAGTGAAGCTGAAATCATTCGTTTAGCAGAATTCGAAGGGACGCATTATGGAGAGCCGTCTGATGCTGAAAGCCTCGTTGCCATGGCTTACACAGGTGAAACATTCATCGAGCTGATTCAACCACTTTCAGGACGCAGTATATTTCAGGATTACCTTGATAAAAATCCTGCCGGTGGTGTGCATCACCTTGCGTACAGCATACCCGTTGCCAAACTTGAAAAAATCATTTCCGAAATGGCACAGAAAGGATTTCAGGTAATAACCAGCGTTAATCACCCAATCGCTAAGATTGTATTTTTTGATACATCGAAAGATATTGGTGTTTTTACCGAAATAATGGGTATTACTAAAGAAGGTGAAAAGGCTGTTCAGATGATGAAAAGCGGAAACACCTGAATTTGATGATAGTATTAGAACATATCAAAAATGAAACGGACAATAACATTTTTTGCTTTAATAATTTTGATTCTGGCTTCATGTAAAGAGAGCAGAACAAATAAAAATACGGTGGATACAAAAATCGACAGCCTGGCTTTCAAAAGTGGCTATTCTGAAGTGAATGGGCTGAAAATGTATTATGAAATATACGGAGAAGGAAAACCGCTTGTGTTAATTCATGGAGGTGGTTCTACTATTCAGACAACATTTGGAAGAGTAATTCCTTTGCTGGCCAAACATAGACAACTTATTGCTGTTGAATTGCAAGCCCACGGCCGGACCAGCGACAGAGATAGCGAAGTTTCATTTGAGCAGGACGCAGATGATGTTGCAGCACTCTTAAAAAACCTCGACATTTTCAAGGCTGACTTTTTTGGTTTTAGCAATGGCGGTACTACAGCTTTGCAAATCGCCATTCGCCATCCTGAATTAGTTGATAAAATCATTGCAGCTTCCGCACTCTGTAAACGAAATGGAGTTCCGTCCCAATTCTGGGGTTTTATGGAACAGGCACGACTTGAAAATATGCCCGAGCAGTTAAAAGAAGGCTATAAAAAAGTTGCACCGGATACAAGTGGTTTGCAAGTTATGCACGACAAGGACGCAAAAAGAATGGTTGATTTTAAAGACATTCCAGACGAGAAAATAAAATCAATTAAGGCACAAACCTTAATTATAATTGGCGATAAAGATGTGATCACACCGGAACATGCAATTGAGATGCATCGCCTGATTGCCAACTCTGAATTAGCAATAATCCCCGGTGGACACAGTGAATATATTGGAGAAATAACAACTCTAAAACCCGATTATAAAGAAAGCGATTTCATTGCTGTTCAAATGATTGAAAGTTTCCTTGACAAAAAGGAATGATAAACAACGAACCACACACATGGTATAGTGAATGCGGGTTTCAGCCCGGAGTGACTATTGCCAATTCTGGTAAAGTTAAGACAGGTACTATTGGAGCTTAAGACGAGGGCATGAACGCCTAACATCGTTATTCACCAAATGAATTTGATGGTTTGCTTCAAATCAGGATGTACGCTTAACGGAACCGGACTGATTCCGGCGACACTTTCGATAAGCCGTTTTTCTTCTTCTGTGTAGCCTTTCTTCGGAAAGTTAAATTCCATTACGACCTCGGCCACCCGGCGCGGAGCGTCTGCCATGATTTTGGTGATTTCGATTTCGGTACCCACAATGTCAATTCCGTTGTCCATTGCTTTGATGCCCATAATCGTCATGATGCAGTTGGCCAAAGCGGTTGCCAGCATATCGGTGGGAGAGAAGCCTTCACCTTTTCCACGGTTATCGGTTGGGGCATCGGTAATTATTTTGCTGCCAGATTGAAGATGAATGTTTTCGGTGCGCAAATCGCCCAAATAAGTTGTTTTTACTGTTGTCATCGTTGGTGATTTTATTGATTTAAAACTCAAGTCCGCCAAAAAATTCAGGAGCATGAAACGATGGCTGGAGCGTTTTTATTTTGGTCCACGAAACGAAATGAGGAACAGTCAGTTCGTCGCCGCATTTGTAAAAGTTTCCACGCATTTTCTTTCCCTGTATCTGTTCCAGATTATGTTTGAAAAAAGTATTCCACTGAATAGCAATCGTAATTTGCCAATCAGTGGTTTCTTTTCGTTCCGGAAATGTTGAATCTCCCAAACTTGAAATTCTGCGGAT
>JAUYEQ010000397.1 GCA_030691295.1 Bacteroidota bacterium | reverse complement strand
CTCTTTTTAAAAGAGAGGGGCGGAGTAAGCGAAGCGCACTCGGGGTGAGTCAAGAGATTTATTAAAATAAAGGAACATATTATTTAATCAATCCCAATCCTTCTTTGGCCGACTTATCGCCCGGATTATAGAGATTTACTTTATTAAACAGCACTTTCGCCTGATTGCTGTTTCCCAGAAAATACGATGTCCATCCCAGCATCAGTAATCCATCGTAACCAAACGGGTACAAATCAACCACTTTCTTGAAAAGTGTATTGGCTTTGTTGTAATCTTTACGTCCGTAATACACCAACCCGAGCCTGTACAATGCTACTGTGTTATTTGGGCTGACTGCAAGGATTTCTTCATAGGTTTTAATCACATCGTTCCATTTTCCAAGAGCGGCAAGGGGCAGTATTAATCCAAAACGGGCCTCTTCCGAATACGACTTAAGCTGTTGCGCCCTGCCGTAAAAAATAACCGATTCGTCGAACAGACCTGCATTGTAGTTAAGCCAACCCAGCCGCAGGTTCATTTCGTACGACGATTCATCGTACACTTTTTTCAGGGCATCCATCGACGCGCTAAAATCGCTGTTCTTTTCAAAAACATAACTTTTTGAAAATGCCGACTCCAAAGCCGCCTGATTTGTTTGTGCAAATGCAGCATTTACAGCCAGCAAAAAAATAAAAGTTCCTATGCTTTTTCTTAAAAGTTCCATGATATTCCGCCTGTTATTGTTTGTTTTAAATAATTATATTCCAAAGCATTGCTTTTATATCCACCCGTATAAATCTGGTACTTTTCAGTCATATTCTGATTGATGTACCTGAAAACAAACTGGTATTTTTTCCCAATTGGAAAGTAAATACTCCCCATAATTTTCCGGTCCGATTTTCCGGGGAAATTGGAAATTACATAACCGCCCGATTCAACAAAGTATTCCATATCGCCAAAAAGATACTGAGCATTGACATGAGCCTTCCAAAGTGTTGCGCCACCCGAAATTCCCATTGCATTCCATCCAAACCCATCAGTTCCCGATTTGAAATAAACCTTTGGCGTAATGTAGAGTTTGGTATTCGAAAGCGGGTAATAAGTTATCCACGATGACACCTGGGCAAACTTCGAATCGTTGATGTTTCCGGCATTGAATTCCAGCCCGGGAGAGATATTACCAAAATCGGACCACACAGCCGTCGAAAATACCGCATCGCTGTAATTGGTCTTTTTAATGCTGTATGCCTTTGATGAATTGTTGGTTAACCGACCTGCGTAAACATCGCCACTCCCGAAAATTAAATTCAGGGAGGGCGAAATGTTTAGCTTTTTCCCGATTACCCAAACCGGGTTGATATAATAATTGAATTGATTGATTCTGATCGAGGAATTAGTTTGACCGCCCCAATCTACAATTGCTTCGCGGTTCACTCCAATATAAGTCAGGTTGTGGTTCAGCGTAAAATTGGGAGCCACCCGGTGGCTAAGGTCAAACGAATGGAAACTGTAATTTTTCAGGAAATAACCTTCGCCATAATCCTCGCCCAGATTGACTTCGGTGCTAAATGGCTGAGTCTTCAGACCTTCAAAATCGGAATTAAAACTGTACCCAGATTCATAAGCCAGTCGTGTTAAGCCAGTTTCCTGAAAGCCGATTTTCTTTTTTAGGACATTCGGGAATGACTTAGCGTATTTGTTTGCTTCCAATTTCTGGCCACTAAAAAAAAGGCTGTAATACACATATTCCTGAAGCCAATCGAACGACTGATCGTTTGCATACGCTTTTAAAAACCAGGGTACTGCATTCCGGTATTTTCCCAAATTGTACCAGGCAATTCCGGTGCGGGCCTGAAGATAAAAAAAGTCGATCCCCTGCTTTCTGGCTTCAACAGAAAATTGGATCAACTCAGGCCATTTTTCTTCCAGAAAAAGCTGGTACGATTGCTTGTCAACTTCAGCATAATTCAGTTTTTCCTGTGCTTGTGTTGCTTTCAGGAAAAATATAAACAGGAATATCAGTACTATTCGTTTCGACATATCATCTGAATTTTTAAATCGTTAAAACGGATTTCAATTTCAAAAACTCCGTTTTCTTTTATCGTGGTGGTGGAATCATATTTCCCGGCTTCCCGTCCTGCAATTCTTTTCGTGATTTCCGAAGTCATTTTCACATCGCCAGACGAAAGGATGTCGCCTGCTTTTTTGATTTCGAGCGAATAATCCACTTTCAGGAATAAATACATTGGCGCGATTAAGTCCTGAAGAATCATTAACATTCCGCCAAACATCATATTTACCGGAACATGGTCGCGGATGGTACTGTTGGGCAAAAAACCCAGCGGCACTTTAAAGAGCGCCAGGAAAAACCAATAAAGCGGCGTACCCTTTTTACCGGTAAAATTGGTGAAATAGTGCAGGTTGCCATTGTTGAACAGGTAAGCCAGCGAGCCATCTTCCTCACTTTCGAGATAGGTTGAATTGAAAACATCGGTATTTACTTTCCAGTTGAATTTTTCTTCATTCAGAATTGCTCCGGTTTTTAGCGATTCAATTTTAAATTCGCCGGAAATTCGCTGTCCCGGAATAAAATGCAGGACTTTGGCCAGCAACTCGTTTTTTACCGGATTAGCTACCACCTCCCCATTTTGTGGAAATGAAAAAGTTTCGAAGGTGTATTTTTCGCCTTTTAAAAGATAATGCCCAAGTGGATAATCGAGCGTTGGCGAGGCAATGTAGGGTGTTGGCTGAAACTGAAAATGCAGGTGCGGATAGGGCGAACGACCCGAATTTCCGCATTTGCCCAGTAAATGCCCCTGTTTGATGTGGTCGCCTTCTTTCACCTCGATCGAATGGTACTTTAAATGGCTAAGTTTCGAATAAATGCCGTAACTGTGTTCAATGATCACCGTGTTTCCCCAGTTGTTTTTGGTGTCCACATCGCCGATTGTATTATCGGGAATCGTGTTGACCACTTCCACAACAGTTCCGTCAAACGGAGCGGTAATGGCCTTTCCGAAGCAGAAATAATCCTCCGAAAAATCGCCGCTTCCCTTAAATTGCTTGCCATTTTTGTCGGTGATGATAAAATCCCAGGCATTTCGCCAGGCACCTTTGTGGGTGTGTTCACCGTTGTGTCCCTGGCTCACTTCCCATTCGCCAAAAAACGGCAATGAAGCAGCTACCGGATATCTCGCCGGAAAACGTTTCAGGTTGCCCGATTGCAAATAGAGGTTTTTCTCCGGATTGCCCAACTGAACGGGAGTTTCAAGTAGCCCACCGGGCCGTTTTTCCCGAAGTTTCAGAGCATACAGGAACATGAGTACAACCATATTAAACGGCAGCGAATAGGGCGAAATACGGAATAGCATGAAAAATTGCTGGGTGCTGATGGTGATTAAAACAACCGAAGGCAAAAGGATGATGATCCATGCGTAGCTTGTTCGCCCCGGAATTAAATAGTACCCGCCAAGTGCAACAGCCGTCAGGATATAATTGAAGCCGATGAACGTGTAGCTCAATGAATTGAATTCGATGCCAACCAGAATATAGAACAGGTACGAAACCGCGTATCCAAGTATGGAAAGCACAAACGTGATGCGCGAATAAATCAGCAACCCGATAGAAATGATGATTCCGGCGAGCAGTCCTGTTTGAAAAAAGATGGCTCCAAGCGAATAAAAATAAATCCGGATAAAAGAAGAACTGACCAATGCTTCAAGCCAGTTGTATAAACCGACCATGGTGTGCCCGCCCATTCCAAACAATTCGTTGTAGGTATAAATTCCCCGTTCGCTGATGTTCAGCGCGGTAAGCTGGCCGCCCGATAAACTTACAATCCATATAGTGACCAAAAACGGGATGCTCAAAAATGGCAATCCGTATTTTCCGAGAACGCCCTGAAAAACAATCGTGAGAAAAAAACAGGTGGTGGCAGTAATGGCAATGAGCCCATAAAGTTCAATTGATGGCTGAAAAATCAGGCCAACTCCCAATCCGACCAGCAAACTGTTAAAGCCATAAAGTCCTGATTTCAGGAAATAGGCGTTGTACCCAAGGTAATGAGCCAGTAAATTGGCAATGGCAACGGCAATCAAACCACCGATTCCGGCACCGTAATCGAAAAAGCTGATGAGCACCAAAAAAGCAGCCAGCACTTTGGATGTGGAGAAAAATACCTGCGAATAACTGTTTAAAACAGAGAACAGTATTTCCTTGCCGATTATATTCTTGGTTTTACTCATACTCTTAATACATATCTTTATATATCCCTTATCCAAATTACATTGATCGCCTTTTCTTTAAACCTTATTTTAAATGGCAACCTCAGTAGAAATCCACGCTCACAGCCTACAACCTTATAACCTTATTTGGGTTGTTGCATTCGACTTTCATAAATAAGGTAATAAGGTTTGGTTATATTCGTTATTTCCCTTCTACTGAGGTTTTTTCTTTAAAAATAAGGTTTTTAAAAACATTGTATTCGGGTTTTTGATTAATTCCTTTTTGGATTTAACTCGCTGTTTTTGAACGTTTCCAGGCTTTCCTTTTTTCGGATAATGTGTGTTTCCCCTTCCATATCAATCAAAACCACATTGGGGCGGTAAGTAATAAATTGCATTGATTGTGTGATGTTATACGCGCCAACCCGTTCAATCACCAACTGTTCACCGGTTTTAACCTGCGGAAATACAATGGCATCGCGGACAACATCGATATTCATGCACAAGGGGCCGTAAATAGTCGATTCTTCGGCATGTCCCAATTCGCGGGTTGGATAAACTCCCAAATTGTACCAGAACGAAGTGAATAACAGATTGACTCCGGCATCGATAACCATCGAACGTCTTCCATCGTTCAAACGTTTGTTTGCAATTACAGTGGTGAGTAAATACCCGGCATCGTCGATCAAAGCGCGTCCGGTTTCAAGGAAAAGTACCGGAAGATTTTCGTGCGGAATTTCCGAAGAAATCAGTGCATTTGAGATGGCTTCGGCATAATCGTCGAACGAAGGGCAGGTTTCGGAACCGGGCATGTATGCGCCTTTGAGTGTATTTTTCGAAGCGAAGCCGCCACCCAGATCGATGTATTTTAACCAGTAATCAAATTTCCGGTGAATGGCCATGTAAAGGTTGGCCAACTTGGATGCGGCAATGGCATAGGCCGATTGCGCCATGATGTAGGTTCCGATGTGCGTATGTAAACCAATTAGTTCAAGGTTTTCTGCCAGCATAATCCGGTTAATGGCATTCCATGCGTCGCCATTTTCGTAATTAAAACCAAAACGGTCCCAGATTGGATAAATTCCGGCATCCAGATTTACCCTGATAGCCACCCTGGCTTTTTTTTGCAATTTGCGACTTGTTTCAATCAACAAATAAAGCTCATCGAAATGGTCGATGTGAATACAGGCATTGTTTTCGATGGCCATGATTAAATCTGCTTCCGATTTATCAGGCCCGTTAAACAGAATTTGCGAACCATTCACCCCATTCGAAAGAGCCTTTTCAAATTCGAAGCCTGAGACTACCTCGGCCCACGAACCTTCGTCGTGGTAAATGCTGCAAACAGCATCGAGGTAATTGGTTTTATACGACCACGCAAACTGTACTTTGGGATACCGGGTTTCAAAAGCTCTTTTTGCTTCGGCCTGAACTTCACGAATGGTCTTTTCAGAAATAACAAAAAGCGGCGACCCGTATTCTTCCATTAACGAAGAAACTTTAATTCCATCAATTTCTGAAATTACTTTTTGCTTTACCGGTAATCCGAATTTGCTTGGCATTCCGGCGTTTATTTTAGTTATGGCCGGTTTGTCGTATTTTAATTTTTCCATGATATTTCTTTATTTTAAATTTCTCCGTTCATTGCAATTGTTTCAAATTTTTCCAGATCGACAATAATGTCGTACGAATAACGCACAAACATTTTTCCTGACTGATAGGTTTCCATTGGTGCAACCTCTTGTCTCAATGCAAGTTTTACCAAAGCTTCAGGAATATTTTGCCCGGCGCCAACCGCCAGATAGACCCATGCCGGAATACGTGGATTGATTTCGATGAGGTAATATTCGCCTTTAACAGTTTTAATCAGTTCGAGTTCCATTCCACCTTTCCATTTGGTCTGTCGAATGAGGTTGCGCGTAATTTCCAGCATTTTATCGTCCGAAAGTGTAATTCCGCCCCAGGCTTTTCCCTTGTCGGTAATGTATTGTTTGCGCATTGGTACGGCTGCAATGGTGTTTCCCTGTCCATCGCCAAGTGCAATTACGTTCACTTCTGTACCTCTAACAAATTCCTGAATAATTACCGGTAATCCCCATTTCGATGAAATTTTGTTAAAAGCCTGTTTTACCTGTTCCTGATTATATGCCATGTAGGCATCATAGAATTTTCCCTTGACCATTACCGGATATTCAAATTTCTCTTTGATTTCCGAAATCTGGTTTTGACTGCCAAGATTTAAACTTGCCGGGACTTTGATGCCGTATTTCTCACCGTACTCCGGAAGTTTGTCCTTGTCACGTTCCTGGAATTGTTTCAAGGTTGGTAAAAAAGTATGGATGCCGCTTCGCAGGAGCCGCTCTTCGTTTTTCATAAACGAAAACAGTTCAGCATCGAAATTAGGGATTAATACATCAATTGGTTCACGCTGGTGAATTTCTTCAATCCGGTCGATCAATTCGTCTGAACCTGTTGATGGATAAGGAATCTGGAATATTTTATCGCATAAACCTTCCATGTAAATACCGGGTTCCAGAGTTTCGTAAACCAACCCGATAATCCTGACTTCAAACACGGTTGATTCCTTTAACGACCGGATTACCGGAACGCCAGGCCCCGGATTGTCCGTGTTGTTAAGCCCTGTTACGGCGATTGTTATTTTAGTTTTCGACATGGTTGTTTATTTAAAATCGAGTGGATCTTCCGGTGAGGTGATCTGATGATATTTGATCAAGGCGCAAAACTCGTAAAAGTCTTTTTCAAAGGTCAGGTCGTCCAGTTCATATTTTTGGAGAAATATGTTCTTTATCTCGTCAAAATCATGGCCCTGGGCAATCATTTTTGTTAGTTCCAGTCCGGTAGGATTTACATTAAACGAGTCGCCTGTTTTCGAATTAAAAACAAATCCGTTGTCGCTAATTCTTACTTCGTCTGTTATTTTCATTTTCTAATCTGTTTATTTTGAAGTGTCAAAAATACGACAACCTAAAATTTAGATGTTGCAGAATTTTGTAAATGATTTACAAAATAAGGTATAAGCGAAAGTGTATCGGAATTTAAAGGGTTAAAAATCAAACGAGGCATTAAGTAGTATAAAAAGTGATGCCTACGATAACGATTTAACAAACTGATTGTTGGAAACTTACAGCTTCAATGTTTTTTTTACTTCCTGTTTGCGCCTGTTCATTATAAAAATCAGGAAAAATCCTACCGCGATAAGTATTAATTGCCCGAACCCGGGTTTTGTATCCAGTTCCAAGGCATTAAAGTAGGGGAAGAATGAGAAGTATTTAACCGAAGCTTTTGACTTTCCGTCCGCTTTCAAATAAACTGCATCGCCGATCTTCTTTTTGAATCCATTCACACTTTTGCCATTCGGTAATTTAAAAGTGTAACTGATATTATAAGTATATCTTCCTCGTTTAACTTCATTTCTTTCTCCACCTTCACGCCGGATATCGGTGATCACTGCCGTTCCTTTTTCCCCGATAAAACCCAGTGTGATTGAAGTAAGCCCCCAGACGATAAAGGAAAAACCCAGCAATGTGATGAATATGCGTGCCAACAGCTTAGATAATTTCGGTTTTGACATTGTTATATTCCCATTTTAAAAAGTTTCGTATTTAAACCATACATTCCCAAAATAATCTACATGCGCGTTAACTTGAAGTAAAAAGAATATCTTTCCCTATAAGGCTGTATCGGATAAAAGCCTCTACTTCAGAATAGTTTGATGGAGTGCAAAATACTGCAATGTTTTCTGCAAAACCAGCTTTAATCATCACGGTCTGATTTCCTGGATAAAACCTGACTTTCCTGATATTACTCCAACGAATCAGCACATCCTGCCTCGACTGTGCAAGTATTCCGGCACCGGCCACGGCTGGCTTTCCGGAGAGTAAGCCTGAGACAAAAGCCAATGCATTTATGATGCGATTTCTATTCGACTGCTTTTTCAGTGTGTAATTGCGTATTCCCGTCCTGTTCAACTCAAACCCGACATCGTACTTTCCTCCCCATACGATGCGGATAAGCAAATAAGTAAAAAGAAACAGGACGATAATGAGCCCCAGGGCGTAAAACGCTTTTGTCAATATCAGAAAGAAAATCAGTACTCCAAATGGAATCCCAATTGCAATTCCCAGTTGTTTTAGGATGATTGGGTTGCGAAATACAGGAACACGGATTGTCCATTCAAGCTTCTCAGTAATTTCGGGCATAATGGTCAAAGTTTTATTTCAGTAAAGGACATTTGCATCGGAAACAATACTCTTCCTGAATATCGTTCAGGCTGGCGCAAGCATTGCAAAAGACAATGGCGTCGCCCGATTTATCCTGCTTTTCGTATGAATTTAGTCCTTTGTGGTGCCTCACTTTGTCGCCTATTTGATAGTAATTGTATTTAGTGTCGTCATCTTCGGCAGTCAAATCATGTGTTTTGCCATTGTCAGCCTTAATTGTCACCTTATATTCCAGATAGTCAATCCAACGATCCTGATACTTATCATGCCTTTGCTTTCTAATGGCTTTTTTGTCGATTACAGATCCATCCCATGTTTTGCTCCTGTTTCGGGATGTAATCTGATAGAAGGCAATGAGTAGAAACATGCCACCAATAACTAACCCAATGTAAAGAGACTCGGGGTTTTCCATGCTATCGCTGACTTCGCCATTTATAAAAAAACCCAAAACAGCCACAAATGCCAGTCCCAATGAAAAATATCCCGACCATCGGTTGGTATTTTTTATGTATTTGGCAAATGCCGGATCATCGATTTTTTGCGAATATCCAATTCTATTGCTATCCATAGTCAATCGGTTTAATCATTCCTGATTTTGCTATTTTTTTACCGGTTCATTCAGTAAATCTTTAAACAGTTTTTCAAAGGCTACACGATCAGAATTCAGATTACTTTCAGGGTGGGGGCCTCCTGTTTTGAATTTTCGTTCCTTTAACCAGATTTCTGCTGCCCGCTGAAAAACAGGGGTTTTGTTGTAAAATTCCTTTGCCTCCTGAATTTTTACTCCGGCCGCGTCTTTCATCGCCTGAATAGTTCCTTCGTTATCTATGTCATCTTTCTTTCCCTTTTCTTCTATGTAGTTGTCTGATTTGCTCTTCAGAGTAGAAATGTTCACTGTGGCGGGAAATGTGGCGGGGCTAACTGGAGTTTTAAGCTTTGTTGCCTTATAAACCTGGAAGGCTTTACTTTCAGCATCTCCGTCTCTGCCTTGAATTTCGTGACGAAATGAAAAACTGCCATTATTAAATCCGGAGATTATTTTAGTTGTTGGCACTGGTAGAAATCCAACCGAAACACTTAAAACATCCAAAGAAATAACACGGTATTCGGGTTTTGATTTCTCCCCTGCATCATACACCATAAAAAGCAGTGGTCTTTCGGAAACACCATTAATCCATTCAAATCTGGGTTGATCCCAGTAATCAAGTAAGTTGGAATGAGTCAATGTACCAACCCAGACCCCATCAAGGTTTGAGCCTGAACCCGGTTGCTGAGTTTTAGCTTCGGCAACAACTTGCTTTTTATCTTCCTTGTTGTATCCCAAACGAATTAATTCCTGACGATATTTTTCCTTGCCATTGTCCGAGTACCAAATCTGTATTAAATTGGCAACAGTTTCTGAAGAGATTACTCCTCCCGAGTTAATTCCTGTAAATCCCAGGCGGCTTTTGGTATCTTTCAGTATCATATCTTTGATTCGGAACAACCGTTCGATTCGAAAATCAAAATCGGTGGCATCTGTAAACCCAAACCGGTTGCGCGATAAAAGATTTGCTCTTTCGAATTCGCTGATAAGTTTGATGTTTTCAGCTTTTATCGTTTCAATACGGGACTCCTGATTTTTTCTTTTCTCAAACTCCAGCCGCAGATTTTCCTTGGCATCTCTCCGTATTTTATCCAAAACAACCGAATTCAATTCGCTTGCTTTCATTCCTTTTAGCGCTGCATAATTCTCAATGGCATCGGTATTAATTTTTGGTACTAGCCCTCTCAGCTGGCTCCACAACTCTTCAAAATTTCCCTGCTCAACCTGAAATCCCCATGGGAGACTGCTGTCAGCGCCATTTACAAAAACCTGGTACGCTGCTTCGAGTTCCTGGTTCTTCCATCTGTTAATTTGCATTTCGGTCAGCCGGGCAGTTGTAGTGAGCAATTTTGTGAGCGGAAACGAATTCAATATTTCCATTGATAGTTCTTTGGCAGCCGCTTCGGCATCACCTTCCGAAAGTGCAACTGCAACCTTTACCGCAGCGCCCACTTTCGAACTGTGTTCGGTCACCATCCCCAACAATCCTTTTGCATTGCTTTCACTGGTTACGATATCGCATATTTTTTTACCGGCTAAAACGGCTACATTC
>JAUYEQ010000380.1 GCA_030691295.1 Bacteroidota bacterium | reverse complement strand
GCTTCAGGGTTTTTAAAAAACAGGAGCGTAAATCAGGACATAAGAATGGATGAACTTGCTGCAAAAGCACGTGTGAAACAGCCCGGATTGATTGTTGTTGACCGTGCCGTGGAAGGACCCAATCAGAATTACCTGACGCCCGAAAATACTGTTCCCGGAGAGATGTTGCCCTATCCGTGGGAATCGTGCATCATTGCCGGTGGTGGCTGGTCGTGGGTGCCCGATGCAACGTTTATGACTCCCCGAAAGGCGATCCACATGTTGGTTGATATTGTTGCCAAAGGTGGAAACCTTTTGTACAATATTGCTCCCGGTCCCGATGGCAAATGGCCTGAAGGGGCATACTCCCTGCTCGAAGCAATGGGCAAATGGATTGATGTAAATGGTGAAGCAATTTATAGTACGAGAGCTGTTGCGCCATATAAATCGGGAAATATTTGTTTTACGCAGAATAAAACCACAAAATCGGTTTATGCAATTTATTTGCCTCAGGAGAATGAGAAGTTATTGCCTTCCGAAGTAGTTGTAGAAGGCATCACACCGGCACAAGGCACTAAAGTCGAATTGCTTGGCGTTTCCGGTTCTCTGAAATGGCAGAAAACTGCAACAGGCTTCAAAATCTTTGTACCGTCAAAACTTCGGAACAGTCCGCCTTACGGCGAAGCATGGTCGTTTAAAATACATACAATAAAATAAGGAAAATGAGAAAACTTTATCTGTTGGGTATATTGATTACCGTTGCAATAATTGGTAATGCAATACCCAAAACGTATCCTGAAATTGTTAGTGTCAGCTATCAAACCGTTGTGAACGGAAAAGCCCGCACCGGCGGATCTAAAATCATGTTGTTGTGTTCACCGGTTGCGGCTAAATCGTGGACCGAAAATGATTCCAAAAAGCTGCTGCCCACAGTCGCAAAAGAAACGAATTACATCGATTTCACGCAGAAGAAAACCTTTCAGGTTGCCCGGTTTTCTGATGGAAAAGTAATTAATACTCCCCTGGAATTTTCAGAATATCCGGTGTTTACCGAAACCGGTGAAACGGCAGTTATTCTTGGCTATAACTGCAAACACCTCAAAACTTCGCTGCGTTCAAATTCGATCGATATTTGGTACACTACCGAAACCGGTACAAAAGGAACGCCTGCAATGGCTTATGGAATTCCGGATGGGCTGGTGTTAAAAGTTGTCAGGAATGGTAACTATGAGATTTCAGCCACCGAAGTGAAATTGCTGAAAAAGAAAGATGCCGGACAAATTCTTCCTGATGAAATGGGCGAAAGCCTTGGATTACCACTTTACAAACACCGGATCACCGAAAACCTGATTACCACTGTAAATGTTTTCACCAGCGAACAAATCAGTTTTGGGAATGAAATCGTAAATCCGACAGACACAGAATCAGAGAAAACATTTAAATATTCAGCAGGAACTGTTATCCTGAGAAAAGTAAAACTGCCGGTTGTTCCTGATGATACCCAGTTGTTTGTCGAGTTGTACCAGCATTCAAATGGCGATGCTTACGACCGCACCGGCTCCGTATTTGTAATTCCGGAAGACAAAGAACAGTCATTTTTAGATGGACTGAGAAATGGAACTACGAGTTTACCCGTCTTTCAGGCAAGAAACGGAAAATCGTACCAGGGAGTGGTTGCAACCGAAAGCTTTTCGCCAATTGTAGAAGTTTTGCGCTTCTTTACTTCATTCGGCATTGGGCAGTTCAACGATAAAGTAACTGTTTATGGACAGCAATGGGAAGATTCCACTTTGTTCAAACAGGATGTTTCTGAATTGTTGTCAGTGCTTCAGGGCGAACGCTGGATTGGTGTTTTTATAGGCAATTACGACAAAGGCGGACACAAAGCGAGCTTGAAATTGAAATATTACCCCGGAAGTATGGAGGTGTCGGATAAACCTGCCAGGAAGTATTGGATCATGCCGCTTTTCAATACCCTGAATGTAATGGAAATGTCGGGACAGGAATACGGAACCATGTTCGAAAACGATTCGCTGACGGTTGATTTCGAAGTTCCTTCAGGAGTGAAAAATGTGCAGATGCGCTACATCACAACCGGTCATGGCGGTTGGGGTGGGGGCGACGAATTCAACCAGAAAATGAATACTGTTTTGCTCGATGGAAATATCTTGTTTCAGTTTACGCCCTGGCGAAGCGATTGCGCGACCTTCAGAAAACACAATCCTGCCTCCGGAAATTTCTGGAACGGCATCACTTCCAGCGATTACAGCCGCTCCGGATGGTGTCCGGGAACTGCAACCAATCCGGTTTTTTACCCAATTTCAAATTTAGAACCGGGGAAACACCAGATGAAAGTGGCAATTCCGTTGGGTAAAAGTGAAGGCGGCAGTTTTAGCGCCTGGAATGTTTCAGGAATGTTGATAGGAGAGTATGAATAAAATTCGTATTTTTGCAGTCCTTAATACCGGGGCTGACTGGTTTTGACAGCGGGTAGAAGAGGTATGTAAGCATGTCGGGCCTTGATCGCACAGCCCGTTAACTCGGCGTTCAAAATTCAATTGGCGAAAACAACTACGCTCTTGCTGCGTAACCGAACTAAGTAGGTTATACTTCATTCCGGTATTAGATACTGGAACGGGACATCGCCCGGGTGCTACTTCCCTGAAGCGGCCCGATCAGGCGGTGCAAATAAATCGGGGATAGTGGAAGTGATGCTTCGGAACTTCTGCAAAATTAAGAAGCTAAGGTAAAAGTCGGTGGCCCTGATCCAGCTTTTATTCGAAAACCAAGTCTGGGGATAAACATGTAGAAGGCATATTGCTTCCTCGTTTGGACGCGGGTTCGATTCCCGCCAGCTCCACTTTTTCAAAATGCACATCTAAGCAAACTCCTGTAAATGCCACATTTACAGGAGTTTTTTGTTGTGCGCCGTGCATGACGAATAACTTGACGGTGGAAGTCCGTTATGGGGGATTGTAGTTTCCAACCATTAGCCAAGAGCAAGGGTGTCGTGGGTAACTGCGAATCTGAAGGAAGCTGGCGGCAAAGTTCCGACCCGAGGAACACGAACATTATCAGGCATACCCGATGGGATGAGTTTGCAACACAAAACGAAGTCCAATAACTGCACAGACATCGGAATGTAAATAATGCGGGTACATGGAATGAAGGTTATTCGTCTTACCGTGGGAGATCTCACAGACGTGCTGAAACGAAGTATGAATCACGGTTGAAAAAGATTTGTTGTGAGAAGTCAGCGTTCGACTGAGCTCACGCCGAAGTCCGAGGCCATAGTAACGGAAGAAACGAGCCACGAATAGAGACCGTGGAGGACTCACGAACCCAGTGAAGGGCTGAACCTTGAGAAGTGAAAGTAAATGAATGTTACCGGATGAAGGGAAGAAAGCAGAAAAAATCGGAAGATACCTGGCTGCAAAGAGATAGAGCGGAACTCGAAGCACAAAGAAAACGGGAAGATGCGAATGCTTGTCATCCCGAAGTTGCTTTCATACTACTTTGTTACAGTTAGTTGTCGGAATGTATTTGATAGCTATGCTAGCGTATTACAAGAAAGTTGCACCACATCTTAATGAACTGCTGTATATGTGCCCGAGCAAAGCGAAGGGGAGGAGCGAAGCTCGCGTACGGACAGTGGTGTGAGAGGCGCACTCCGTCAGCTAATTACTGGCGGAGCCGTCTACTCGATTACCCAGCGTAATTATTTATTCTTCATAAAATTTGAAACTATTTTTGTCGCCAATTAAATTCTGCTTTTCTATGTCAATTCATTATTGCTTTTCCTATTTCTCTTTCTCTCAATGGCTCAACCATTATGATTTTAATTTCGTTACCATCTTCAAATAAGTTTTATATAAAAGAGTTATTTCAATGCAAAGGCATTCCTTGGTGAATTTAATTAAATTTTCCTTGGTCGTAAACTAAATTACCGTTTACAAATGTTTTAATAATTTGGCTGTTGAATGTAGTACCTTCCAAGGGCGACCAACCGCATTTGTAAAGGATGTTTTTTTTTGAAACCGTGTATGATGCATCAAGATCAACCAGCACCAAATCGGCAAAATAACCTTCGCGTATAAAACCCCTGTTTTTTATTCGATACAAAATTGCCGGGTTGTGGCACATTTTTTCTGTAATTTTTTGCAACGTTATTTTTCCCTGCTTATGCAACTCCAGCATAATGTTGAGTGAATGCTGTATTATAGGTGCACCAGACATTGATTGTAAATATGGCTGTTGTTTTTCATCAAGGGTATGTGGGGCGTGGTCGGAGGTAACTATGTCAATGCGGTTGTCAATTAGTGCTTGCAACAACCCATTCTTGTCAGTTTCAGATTTTATAGCGGGGTTCCACTTTATCAGTGCCCCAAGGCGATGGTAATCTTTATCTGAAAACCATAGATGATGTACAGAAACTTCACCAGTAATGTTCTTTTCGGTTAGCGGAATATCATTCCTGAGCAACTGCGTTTCGGCTACTGTTGAAAGATGCATGATGTGGAGTTTTGCTTTGTGCTTATCAGCTAAAGCAATGGATTGCCGGGTGGCCTCGTAGCAAGCATTTTCGCTGCGAATAGCAGGGTGAAATTCAAATGGGATTTTTTCGCCAAATCGTTCACTATATATTCGCTCATTTTCTTTAATAATTGTTTCTTTCTCTGAATGAATAGAAATTAGAGATTTGCAGTTTGCAAATAACTTTTCTAAAATCTCAGGTTCGTCTGCCAGTAAATTTCCTTTTTGCGCAATGTAAAGCCCATCATCGGTAACGCCTAAAATTAAAGAAGTATCCGTATGTATTACTTCGTCAATATT
>JAUYEQ010000368.1 GCA_030691295.1 Bacteroidota bacterium | reverse complement strand
TCGGGTAATATTTGTTGAGGAGAAAAGCTCCTACTGGCAAAGTTAATATCACGGGAGATAAAATAATGATACCGGGCAAACCATATTTTGACCTGAATCTGACAAAAAACCTGTTCCTTTTTGTGAAGACTCTTTCACCTGTTATCTTCATTCGCCATAAAAGAAGTTGCCGGTATTTCAGTCGAAAAGCAAGTGGTGTATGCTTCCAAAAGAACGTTTTCATTTGGTGAAAACGGTTAATGGCAAATCCGCTGAACCGATAAAAGAAATAGAATCCTGCAATTCCGCCCAATGTAACGGCAATCAAGGTTTGTCCGAAGTCTAACCCGATTAGTAATGCAAAAGGGAAAGTGAAGGCATATTTTACAGATGCCAACAAAAACACTTCAATCATTTTTAATACCTCGATCATAATCTCCTCAGATTTAAAACTCTAAAAAGTAACGCCAAAGGTCGGTAAAAAGTTGTTGCGAGAGTTCTATATGTGTCTGATATTTAGAAAAATTTGATGTTTATTTTGATGGGACAGCAAAATTTTGCCAGAAAGTATCATCTTGTTCGGTTTTAGCAAAATAATTACGACCGCTAATCGGCTTTGTGGTTTTGGTTTCCACCTCCAGAACAATTAGTTTTCCCGATTCGAAAACCGACTCATTGTCATCAGAAGTGTATTGTTTTTCTGAATCAATAAAAGAAAGTACATATTTCCCCTGAACTTTTTTATATCCGGTGGTAATGTTCATCTGTATTTTACTGATAGGATTGGTTTTCACTGCCAGCGACCGTCCTTGCTGGTTTGCTTTTGCATCGGTGAGGTGAATTTCGCTTCGCAAAACAGCATAACTGGATTGTGAGATGTAAATTTTTCCATTGAAACTTGTTGGATAAAATGATCCGGTATGGGCTAAATCCAGCTTTTTCGCCACGTATGAAATGATCCACACTGAATCGCCTTCGAATTTGGTTTTCGCTTCCATTCTCAGATCGAAACCGCTGAACAGATTGGGGTTCATAATGGTATTCGAAAGCCGTACCAGATCCAATTCAAGAAGTTCGTCAATGTCGTTGGTTGCCTCCCGGAATGAATTCGACTCAACCGATTTTTGCGATTCAATAATCTGATACGAACGATTTTTAAAGGCATCAGCCCACGAAGGTTGGCTATAACCATTTTTGTCATAAAGATCGACAATGCTTTTTTCAGTATATCGTAACTCATTGATTGATTTCTTTCTATCGTATAATAGCTTCAGATTTACCGGGCCTGAAACGTAATTTTGCGGAATACGTTCGAAAGCTGTACGTAAAATGCGCTGCAATACTTTTGATTCTGCAGCAACATCAACCGTCTCAATGTCATATGATTGAGGAACAAGCGCAATCGAAATGTTTTGACTTTGAAGCAAATCTGAAATAGCAAAGCTGTTATTTTTATAACCTATGGCCGAAAAGAACAACGATTTGGTTTTGTGTTCTTCCGGAATTTGCAACTCAAAATAGCCTTCAGGATTACTGGCTGCACCAGTGGAAGTTCCTTCAATCCCAATACTTACAAATGCAATTCCTTCGTTTTTTTCCTGATCAATAACCCGCCCTTTCAGGATGGTTTTTGCCGGTTGGGAAAACAGTAGTGAATTGAAAAAAAGTAAAATGAAAATACTCGAAAGCAGTTGCTTCATGGTGGTCTTTATTTTAAAAGTCGTTGGAAATATACAAATTTATAAAGGGATAACGTTATTTAGGGGCGTATTCATATTATCTTTATAAAAAAAATGTCATGACCAGAAAAAAAATCCTTTTGTTTGCAGTTTCAGCATTGATTCTTTTAGCTCCTTCCTGCGTGTCGAAAAAGAAATATTTGGCTTTGGATTCAGCCAAACAAATTTCAGACTCAAAAATATTGGAATTGAACACTTTGGTTGACGGAAAAAATCAACGCATCGAAAAAATGATTGCTGATTTTGAGCAAATGAAAAATGAATTGATGGAAAGCAATGCCATAAAGAACCAAACCATTGATTTGCTTTCAGGAGAAGTGAATAAACTGACCAAAGATGTGAATGTGAAGGAATCGGCGATTGGTCAGAAAGAAAATTCGTTTGAATTTGAACGGCGGCAATTAACGGAAGATTTGGCCGGACAAAAGCAATTGTTGGGCAGAAAACAATCGGAACTGAACCAGCTTTCGGACGACTTCCGGAAACTGAAAGACGAACTTTCTCAGTTGACTTTTGATTTGAACCGTGAAAAGGATGAAAAGAAAAACCTTCAGGGAAATTTGTCGGTACGTGATGCCAATATAACAGAAATGACTGTGGCTACTGATAAGTTGAAAAGTGAAATTCAAACCTTGAAAAAGGAATTGACAAGCAAAAATGAGACGATTACCCGGCTCGAAAACAATGTGAAACTTCTTAAAAAAGAAATAAAATGAGAACATTTTTCCTGATCGCATTAATTTTTGCAAGCAGTGTGTTTGCAAACTGTCAAAATGCTGCTGATGTGTTGTTTAATGGTAAAAATCTGGACGGCTGGAAAATTTACGGCACCGAAAAATGGTTCGTCGAAGATGGATTGCTGGTTTGCGAAAGTGGTCCTGACAAGCAATACGGCTATCTCGCCACCGAGAAATGGTACGATGATTTTGTGTTGGAGCTCGAATTCAAACAGGAAGCCAATGGCAACAGTGGTGTGTTTTTCCGGTCAACGATCGATGGCACAAAAATCAAAGGTTGGCAGGTTGAAGTTGCGCCGCCGAACCACGATACCGGAGGCATTTACGAATCATACGGGCGAGGTTGGCTGCACCAGATTCCTGACGATCAGGAAGGATTTCTGAAAATGGGAGAATGGAACAAAATGAAAATTCAGGTTGTTGGCAATCATGTTACTACCTGGTTGAATGGCCATCAGATGACCGACCTGAAAGATGATAAAATTGGTGAAGGCAAAGGATCAATTGCACTTCAGATTCACGATGGCGGCGGCATTAAAGTTAGATGGCGGAATATTCAGATCCAGAAATTGTAAAGAAGCCCCACCCAAACCCTCCCCAAAAGGGAGGAAAGCCCCATCCCCAACCCTTCCCCGAAGGGGACGGGAGCAGAGCATTGTGGGATATGAAGATTAGTGATCAATTGAAAGTGAAAATTTACGAATGCCGATTCTTCTCCCCTCCTACGGAGGGGTTGGGGGAGGCTTTTAAACTCCCGGAATATTAATTCCTTTTATCTTTCGGTATAAATCCAAAGCATACAGGTCGGTCATTCCCGAAACGAAATCAACAACCGACTGCACCTTTTCGTAAGTTGACTCATGATTTCCTCCATACTGAGCAGGCATTAGCTGAATTATTTTTCTTGAAAATCCTTCCTCCGGATTCAGAATGGCTTCTACAAATACTTCGAGCAGTGTGCCAATAATCTGGTAACCCGAAATTTCGATTTCAACCACCGACCGGTCGTTGTAAATGTCTCTGATACTTACCTTTTTAATTTCTTTCATTGCTGCCAGCGAAGTTGAATGAACCTGGTCGATCAATGGTTTTTGAATACCTCCGGATAAAATTTCTTCCTGCTTTTCCCAGAAAACATCCACACATTGTTTTACCAGTTTTCCGATCACACTTGCTCGTAAATAGGCAATTTGCTCGTTTGGATCCGACACTAAACCGAGTGTTTCGTTCATTCGCACGATTTGTTTTTGCTCGGTTAGAGGGTCGAAAAATTTCATCAGCAGCGACCGGGTTTGATCAAACGAATGAATTTTCAATTTATGTGCATCTTCCAGATCCATCAACTGATAGCAAATATCATCGGCTGCTTCAACCAGAAAAACCAGCGGATGCCTGATGTATTTTGAAAGATTTTCAGACAATTGGAACAATCCCAGTTCGTTGGCAATACGCTCGTAGATAGCTTTTTCGGACTGAAAAAAACCAAACTTGGGCTTTTCGGTTAGCATCGATTCGAACGGATATTTTACGATGGAAGCCAAAGTGGTGTAAGTCAAGGCAAAACCTCCTTCGCGGCGACCATTAAACTGATGGCTCAGCAAGCGGAAGGCGTTGGCATTTCCATCGAATTGCGTAAAATCACGCCATTCTGCCTCCGAAAGTTCGGCACGAAGTCGTGGTTCGTTGCTTTTTTTGAAGAACTGGGCAATTGCATCTTCGCCTGAATGTCCGAATGGGGGATTGCCCATGTCGTGCGCCAGGCAGGCCGCAGAAACCACCGAGCCGATTTCCTGAAACAATGGATTTTCGGGAAGTTGATTTTCGCGTTCAGCTTTTTCAACGAACATTGTTCCAAGAGAGCGGCCAACGCTGGCAACTTCAAGGCTGTGGGTAAGCCGGTTATGTACAAACACGCTTCCCGGAAGCGGGAAGACCTGTGTTTTATTTTGCATCCTGCGAAAAGGCGATGAAAATATTATCCGGTCGTAATCGCGCTGAAACTGTGTGCGGCTATGTTTATTGTCATTTGTTACAAGTTCTTCCTGCCCCAGCCGGGTGGTCGATATAATTTGATTCCAATTCATTTGGAGCATATTTCTTTAAAAGGAGACAATGTTGAACGTAAATATTAAAACGCAAAGGATGAAAAGTGTTCGATATAATAGTATTGCCAAAGTCTGTTTTATCTGAACAAATCTGAATGAGTTCCGGTAGCAATCAGGGAAATGGTTTTTTCGAAGTCATTTTTGGTCCAGATTAATAGCCAATCCGTTTTAATATGACACTCATGATGGCCGTTTAAATTTCCTGACAAAGGATGTGGTTTGTGTTTTGAAGGAACGGTTCCTGTTTCAGAAAGCAAGATAATGAGTTCATCTAAAAGAATTATATTATAATTTCTCTTGATACATCGTTTATAATCCTTTGAGAATTGATTAGTTGCTATTATCTCGTACATGTCTTATTCTTTGAGCTTTGATAGAAGGTCATGTACATTCTTTGCCCTTACAACCTTGCCAGTTTTGGCTTCGTTCATTGACCTGATCAATGATGGTGAAGGTGTCTTTTCAGTGATCGTAACGTAATTCTGGGTTCGTAAAAATTCAAGAAGTAATTCTCCTTCTTTTGTTTTTTCATTGATAACAACAGTTGTCATATATTTTTATTTTGCACGAAGTTATAAAATCAAAAGTAAACCTCAAATAATGGCCTTACGAATTGGCTAAAAAGTTTGTGTGCGGTAGTTGTTCATTTCCTTGTCTGCTTTTTTTGAGTTCGGATAACATTTTTCCAGCAACGACCAGAATTTCGCGCCGTGATTTTTCTCAACAGTGTGAGCCAGCTCATGCAACAGCACATAATCGATCAAATGTTCAGGTACCCGCATCAAATGTAAGTTTAGGTTGATGTTGTTGGTAAACGAACAGCTTCCCCAGCGTGTTTTTGTATTTTTTATACTCACATCCTGATATTTGAATCCATGTTTGTCAGCCAGTTCTTTTAATCGCTTCGGAAGATAAATTTTCGCTTCCCAACGCATTACGTCAATTAGTGTTTTCTTTATAAACTCCTGAACCTTCGGCTGTTCGTGGTTAACTTTTTCAGGAATAAAAATCTGAATCACCCCGTTGCCTATCCGGTTGTAAACCCGGTCGGTATTTCCTTTTGTGATGGCCAGTTGGTGAAACCTGGTTTTAAAACAGCTTTCAGGAGCAAACAAAGTTAAACCAGCTTGTATTTTGGTTTGTTGTTTAATGAGCCAATCCGTTTTTGATTCAACAAAGCGGATGGCATCGCGGTAAAGTGCTGTTGGCGGCATTGAAACGACAATTTCACCATCAGATTTTACGCTCAGGCGGATTCTTCGTGAGCGTTCATTAATTGTGAACGAAACTGATCCAACTTGTTCAATATTTATGTATTTTGTAGTCATTCAATCAAAGGGAATATTTTGCTAAAGTAATCAAACAAAAAAAACTAACTATATGGAACAGAACAAACAATTTGAAGTTTTCGGAACCTTGACAAAAACGGAAACAGTTTTTACAATCGATGCGAAAATTATCCCCGGCACATTGGTTTTTGAAGCGCTGAGGCCATTTCCCGGTTATTATTCTGATTCTCCAACCGGAGGAGCGAAACCGGTATATATGTATCTTGCACTGGAAGAGCAATATGAACTGGAAGATATTTTACGGGCATCGCAAAAGGTTCAAACTGAGTTTGATATTCGTTTCGATGCAGGGAAAGGATTCCTTCAGGTTTATGACACAAAGTACAACGTATTGCGCGTCAGGCATTTAAAAGATTACAACTTGCTTGAAAAACTCCAGCGATCGTTCACTGAAAATGGTATCCGTTTTTTGCATAAATCGAAAAAATACAAGGACGAATTGGTGAGAATCAGGATCATTAAATTTTTCTCACTTGAAGAAATT
>JAUYEQ010000357.1 GCA_030691295.1 Bacteroidota bacterium | reverse complement strand
AGCGCATAGTACATTTCAGCCAAACGGATTTCGGTGGCGGAATTGAACTGGAACAAATTTTGAGACAGGGGCAACCAAGGGAATTTAAGAAAACGTACTCCTGTGTTTTCCTCGCCTGTACTTACATGTGAACCTTCGGCCCAACGTCCGTTTGGTTTTTCAGAGAACCTTCCAGCCTGGTCTACAAACGAAAGCGGCTTTCCAGTCCATTCCTCAGTACCCAGCACCATCTTGGTGCTATCGAAACCAAAACCTTTGGCAGCATTGAAATAATACTGCTGGCCAATGAGGAAAAATCCTTCACGGTTGCCATTGGCATCGATCGTTCGGAAAGGTTGTTTACGCTTGTCAGCGGCGGCATATTTTTCGTAGGGATTCCCAAGTTTGTATGGATTTAAGTTTCCTTCCAAATCGCGCGAAGGGGTCAGGGTAATTCCATTCCAGCCACCCCAGTCATTATCCAAGGAATAACGTTGCTGATAGTGCATCATCGCATTGTACATCCATCCAAATTCATAGATGTTTTTTGCATGAGGGAATTCAAGGATATTTTCCTTAGAACGATATCCATTGATTCCGGAGCGGAAAGGACCTGTATAATCAGGATCAATGTTGTAGGTTCCGTAATTTCCATCGATCACTTCTTGGGCATACTTCGCACATTCAGTGTATTTAGGAGTTCCAGTCCATGCTTCGGCATTCAGGTACAACCGAACCAATAAGGCAGCTGCACCACCTTGATCCCAGCGACCGGCACGTCCGTTTTTCAACAAACCTGGCAAAGACTCTTTCAGTTCAGTTTCGATAAACTCGAATACTTCCTCACGTGTTGACTGTCCTTTTACTTCTGAGACATTGGTCACAATCGGAACTTCACGGAAAAAATCGATCAGGAATAAATAAAACCAGGCGCGCAAGGTTCTCAATTCAGCGATATGCTGTGCTTTGTCGGCTTCAGTCAATCCAAATTTCAGGTAATCCAAACCTGTAAAATCGCTGATGAACTGATTACATTGGGCAATTCCCTGGTAGGGGCCTACCCAGGCACCATAAACTACTCCTTCGTTATCAGTCCATTCATGGGCATGAAGGCGGATCCATTGACCACCGTCCCAGCCGTGCTTTCCTTTCTGAGCCCACATAAACTGGTCAGCAGTTAATTCCTGCAATATCCATCGGTCACCGTCCCAACCACACCAGTGGGCGTGTTCATAAGGACGCACCAAAGCTGCGATAATTGAGTTCTTATCCTGATAATAAATATCAGTTGTAAGGGTGTCAAAAACTTCTTCATCCAAATTGGTACATGAAGGGATTACCAATGCGAAAATCAGCAAAAGGTAAAATATTTTAATTTTATTCATATTCTTTATTTGTTAGTTATGGGTGAATTGAAATTAGAATGTTACCTGAACTCCGAGTGTGTAATTTCGGGTAATTGGATATACATTCAAGTCTACAATACCTGGCTCTAATCCTGATGTGTTAACAGTTGTTGGATCCAGTCCGGTGAATTTTGTGAGCGTGAAAACATTCTTCACCGTACCATAAAGTCGGAAGTTACTAAAATACTTGCTGTTAATTTTTGGAGACCAACCCAGGGTTAAATTGTCAAGTTTAAGGTAATCGCCATCTTCAAGGAAATAATCAGTAATCACTTTTCCCGATGTGATGTGTCCGTTTTTTGTATAAGCATCTGTCAACAGGTTGACTCCAGGTTCAGCCACCAATCCGTAGTACATTTGATACGTATTCAGGATTTGATAATCGAACCGTCCGCGGAAATACAAGGAAAGGTCAAAGCTTTTGTAGGTGAAGTTATTTCCCCATGTCAGTTCCATTCGAGGGGCACCATGACCCAAATAGGTTTTGTCGGTATCTTTACCTCCACCTGTGGCAATTACTTTTTCACCGTCCACAACACCATCACGCCAGATCATAATTTTGCCTTCTTCATTTACACCGGCATATTTATATCCGTAGAAGCTACCGATTTCAGTATCATCTTCCAAACGTTGCGCAAAGCCAGGGTTTCCCGGTGAAGGCAGGGAGTAGCGATCCATAAACCCTTTTGTGAAGGTTCCGTTGGAGAATTTATCCAATTTGGATAAGATGTAAGATGCGGTGATATTGGTTCTGTAGACGAAATCATTTTTTTGTATAGCCGTCCAATTCAGATTCAATTCAACACCTTTTGCGGTAGTTGATCCCACGTTTGTAAAAATTTGATCATGTAAGAAAGGTGGAAGTGAAGCATCATAATTTGAAATCACATCTTTACCCTGACGGATAAAGGCATCTGCGCTTCCCGACAAACGATTGTTAAATAAAGCGAAGTCAAGACCTAAGTTGTAAGAAATCTGTTTTTCCCAACGCAAATCAGGGTTAGGGTTATTGGCTGGCCCATAAACCTGGATCCACTGTCCTTCATCATTCTGCCATCTACCAAATCCTTGATAACGAGACAGTGAAGAGTAACGTCCAAATCCTGATCGTCCGGTTTCACCATAAGATACACGTAATTTCAAATCATCGACGAATGAAACATCTTCCATAAACGACATTTCAGACAAACGCCATGCAGCCGAAGCCGAAGGGAACATTCCCCATTTATTATCCGCTCCAAATTTGGTATTCCCCTCATATCTCATTGATCCGGTAAGAAGAAACTTGTCATCGTAATTGTAATTGGCACGGCCAAAGAATGCGATGGTCTTTTCTTTGCTTCTCCATGAGTCCATTCCTAAGCGACCTTTCTCCAGCTGCCATTTCCCTGCATCCAGATTGTTGTATGAAAAGGCGTCAGATGGAAAATCCATGTTCTCAGCCCAGAATCCATGATTGTTAAATTCCTGGTAGGAATAACCCCCCATCAATTTAATATTGTTCCGACCTATATTTGCATAATAATTTCCGATCCATTCCAGGGTGTAATCCGTCCATTTTTCTTCTTGCAAACGTGCACGGCCGGTACGTTTGTTGTCGACTGATTCTTTGGCTTTTGATGTATAGTATTCTCTTTTAAACATATCACGGTCTTGACGGGCGAGTTTTATCTCAGTGTTCAGATTCCGAAGCAAGTTCAATTTAACTGTGAAGTCAACGATTGAATACATCTGATCTGCGCCATTTTCACGTTCGTTCAATTCCTGAACAGGGTTGAAGGTATCATACCCATACATCCGGTAGTAACCTGAGGGGTCTTGCGGATCCATAACCGGGATTGTTGGATTCAGTTTTACAGCCTGTTGAAATATACCGTAGTTGGTATATTCTTCAGCAGCATCTTTGTACGATAAATTACCGCTTAACTCTAAAAATCCATCCATTGCTTTTTGCTGGAAACTTGCACGGATACCCGTTTCCTGACGTTCAGATGCGATATCGATAGCAGTCTTGTCACGGAAATTGGCAGAAATACGGAAAATGGTGTTTTCATTTCCCCCTGAAGCTGAAAGGAAGTGGTTTTGACCTAAATTATTTTTTCTGATCAGTTCATCATACCAATTGGTACGACCACCACGGTCAACATCAATCTCATGTGAGAGGAATTCCTCAGGTGAGAGGATATCTGGTTTGGCGGAAACGACATCACGGTCGATATAACTGTCATAGGTAATTACCACTTTGCCGGATTTACCCCTTTTTGTCTGCACCAGGATAACTCCATTGGCGGCACGCGAGCCGTAAATTGCAGCAGCTGCACCATCTTTTAAAACAGTCATGGATTCGATATCCTGTTGTGCCACATTGCGCAGATCAGCCCCGGGCATGCCATCGATAATAATCAAGGGGCCATTTCCTGCAGAAATTGAGGAAGCTCCACGTACCTGGATGTCGGTAGAGCGGTTAGGGTCGGCAGCCGCCGGATTGGAGATCGAAACGCCCGCAACCTTACCGTCAAGCATTTGCAGAGGACTGTTAAATGCTCCTTGCAAAAGGTCTTTACTAGCCATACTCGTAACGGCACTGGTGAGGTCCTTTTTTTGAACCGATCCATACCCTATGGCCACCACTTCTTCTATGCCTAAGGTTTCTTCTTCCATTACTGCATTGACCGTGGTTTTATTTCCGACAGAAACTTCCTGTGTTTTCATTCCTACAAATGAAAATACCAGGGTAGAATTGGCCGGAACATTCGATATTACATAATTCCCGTTTTCATCTGTTATGTTCCCTATTGTAGTTCCTTTTACCACTACAGAAACGCCGGGGAAGGAAGTTCCGGAAGAATCAGTCACTTTTCCGGAAACAGATTTTTGTTGCTGTTGAATGGATACAAAATTTAAATCGGCCGTGGTTAAAACTATTTGTCGGTCTTTCACCACATAACTAACATTGGTATTTCCGAAAATGCCGTTAAGAATTTTCTCAACGCTTTCATTTTCAACATCAACATCCACCCTTCGTTCAACGTCAACAAGTTTTTGATTAAAGAGAAAGTAAAATCGGCTTTCGTCTTCAATTTTACCCAGAACATCAATGATTTTGGCGCCCTGCATCTTTAATGTCAGGCGTGTTTGCTGGGAGTAGGTTACTGTTGCAAATGTTTGTGCAACAAACAGCAGTAAAAAAAATACACTTAAGCGCATAATTTTCCAAAGATTAAGGAGTACCCTGTTAGGCACGGGTACCCGGATTCGTTTTTTTTTCATAAATTTGAAACATTAAGTGGTTAAATAATTAATTGAACATTGTACTACTTGATTTTGACAGGAGAGTGGTACGAACACTTTCCTGTTTTTTTTATTTATCTGAACTGATTGATTTTTGATTGGTTAATTCGGAGGGTTATTTTACGTTTCTGAAAAACTCCATCCTTGTTCGTTTCCCTTTTTTCCTCTTTGTAACTTATTGGGGTAGTAATCGAAAGTAATTTCAGCACTTCATCCAATGGCTCATCGATAAACGTTGCGTGAAAAGTATAGTCATCGAGCAATCTGTCGTCAACCACCACTTCCGCATTGTACCAGCGGCTTATCCGGCGGGCCACCTGCTGCATGTTTTCGTTACGGAATACCAGTTTGCCTTCTTTCCATGTGGTGTACTGAGAAGCCTCAACTCCTTTTTTTGCAAAAGTCCGCATTTCAATATCAAGGGTCAGTTGTTCGTTGGGCGACAGAACGGCCAGTTGTTTCCCGTTTCGGGAGGAAACATCGACACTCCCGGTTTGCAAAACGATTTCTTCTGTTTGTTCGTCTTCGTTGGCAATCACGTTAAAGGTGGTTCCCAGCACTTTGATGTCCAGGTTACGGGTGTTTACATGAAAAGGAATTTCGGCATTGTGAACCACATCAAAAAAGGCTTCGCCAACCAGTTCCACTTTTCGTTCGCCGATAAACTGAACCGGATATTTTAATCGTGATCCGCTGTTAAGGTAACCGGTCGAACCATCAGGAAGTTGAAATTTGGTGCGCACTCCCATCGGGCATTCAATTTCGGCAAAAGAAGTTGTAGTTGCAGTTGGTTTGTCCTGAAAATAGAAATACGCCAGAAATGTAAGTAACAAAGGGAAAATCAGAATGGCCGCAATGCGCTGAAAATGCTGCATGAAGTTGAGACGGACGACTTTATTTTCTTCATTCAGGCGGATGTGGTGGTGGACCTTGTCAAGAATAGGTTTTAAATCGCGCTCCGAAATTAAATTTGATTCGGGTTGTAATTTCCAGTCGTCGTGCAGTATTTCTTCTGCATCCCTGTTATGCGGATCAGCCAGTTGATCCGAAAGTTCAATCTGTTCCTTCAGGGTAAGTTTCCCTGCTGAATATTTCTGGATGATATGTTTTAGCTGTTCCTTCATTGCCTCAAGTTGCACATTTCTTTTTTTATTCAGAAATTAAAGCTCCGTATTTTTGGCTGCTTTAAACTTATATCCGATGAGGTGGAATTTCTCATGGGTGAATTTTTAAATTTTTTCGGTATGCATATAAAATGTTAATCGGAGGGTCATTGCGAAGGAGTTGGAGTACAACGGAAACGGACTGAAGCAATCTTTTTTATTATTGGGGGTGAGATTGCTTCCCACTTCGTGCCTCGTGGTCGCAATGATGCTCCGATCTTCATTGTTAACTAGTAGATATACAAAACGGCAAAAAGCAATAGCCCAAAATTTTCAGTACTTAACCGTGAGCGGATAAACCGGAGGGCTTCTGAAACCTGATTGTCAACGGTTCCGGCTGAAATGTTCAGTTCTGAGGCAATCTCTTTTGAGCTTTTACCTTCCAGCTTGCTTTTGGTGAATATTTCCCGGCGGCGGGGAGGCATTTGTTCGATGATGAGGTTGATCTGCTGAAGGGCTGATTCGTAGTCGTCTTCATGAATTGTATGGTTTTCCGAAAATTCAGGTTCATTTTGAAGACTTTCGAGGTAGCGTAGTGAAGTCGCTTTTTTATTGAAGTGTTTTCTGATCTGGTTCAGGGCAATGGTGAAAAGGTAAGATTTGAAAGAAAGTTCTGATTTTAGCATTTGCCGGTTTTCCCATACTTTCACAAAAACCTCCTGAACAAGTTCTTCCGCATCACTTTCGTTTTTGAAATATTTAAGGGCAAAACCGAAAAGCTTTTGGCTGTAACCTTCAAAAAGTGAATCAAATGCAGCAACATTTCCCTTTTGAAGCAACTGAACCAGATTGTGATCATTGCCAATTTCAGCCATCAATAAAATCTAAATCAGAAATTTTTCGGTATAAAAGTAGTAAAGTTTGGACGAGCCCATCAAATAGTTGGATGGTTATATTGTTTTTATGGTTAAAAGAGGAAAATCAATTCAATGCAAATATGACTTAATGGGTAAATTGTTTGAGACAAAACTGCCCTTTCATACGCTCTCACCTTCCATCTTCCCACCTTCACCTGCTTCCTGCGACTGACCAATGGACAACTGGCGGCTGGCTACTTGCGGCTGGCAAAATCTTCGAATGTGTGTTTTCAATTTGCGGCGCATACAACTTTTTCGTTTCAAATTAGAAGGTTGGATGCGCCTTGTGATACTTGTTAGCCTTCTCCCCGGGGTCCGTTTCACTTCACCCGGGGTTATTTATATTTGACTCTTTCAGAGTCTCGTGCGCGATCATAAAATCTGAACCTCTTTCTGATTACTGAACATTGCGACTGCCCACTGTTTACGTCTTCTGTTTCTTTTTCTTGGCTGCCGGAAACAGCACGTTGTTCAGGATTAAACGGTACCCGGGAGAGTTCGGGTGTAAGTTCAGGTCGGTAGCCGGGTCGCCTACAAAATGTTGGTAATCTTCAGGATCGTGGCCACCGTAGAAAGTCCAGAACCCTTTGCCCTGCTCGCCGTGCAGGTATCGTGCTTCGTTGGCAGCCTTGTTTTCACCCATTATCAAAACGTTGGGTTTTACCAGGTTTTTGTCGAAAGCAGTGGTTTGTCCCATGAATCCTTTGATCATGTTTACATGGTTCTGGCACAACATGGTTGGCACGGGATCCCATTTTGCTGAAAACTGGAACAGCGTAAAATAATCCTGTTCGCGGGGAACTTTCCTGCTGGTGGAAACATCGATATCCGAGAACTCATATTCATACGGATTGCGATTGATTTTGAAATTGTGAAAAGCTAAAGTGTGTTCAAAATCAAGGTGATCGTTCATGTGAGGATCTGCAGGATCGCCATCGTACATGGATTCGCAAATGTCGATACCTTGAGCAGATTGGGTGATGTCGTAGGTATCGGTAGCGGCGCACATGGCAAAAAGGAAACCGCCGTTTTCGATGAACTGCCGGATATCGCGGGTAATCACCTTTTTCATTTCCGAAACCTTCATGAAACCCATCTTTTGTGCAAGTTCTTTATTAATCCGAACTTCTTCCTGATACCACTGAACATGTTGGTATGCCTGATAGAATTTCCCGAACTGACCGGTAAAGTCTTCGTGGTGAAGGTGCAGCCAATCGTACTCTTTCAGTTTGCCATTCAGTATTTCTTCGTCATAAATGACATCGAATTTAATTTCAGCATAAGTTAAAACCAGCGTTACAGCATCGTCCCAGGGTTGTTTGTTGGGTGGTGAATAAACAGCAACCTTCGGCGCTTTCTGCATACTTATTGCATCCTGATTGACATCTTCGCGCGAAATTTCGGCCAGTAAATTGTTTGCCTGTCCGTCGGCAAGGGTTTCGAAACTTACGCCCCGCACCAAACACTCACTGGCTATGGCCTGCTGATGCTGAATCAGGAAACTTCCGCCACGGTAATTGAGCAGCCATTTAACTTCAATGCCTTGTTCCAGCGTCCAGTAGGTTATGCCGTATGATTTTAAATGGTTGCTTTGTTTTTCATCCATCGGGATTAAAATAAAAGCTGCATTTGCTGTTTGGATGATCAAAACCAACATTGCAACGAACAACAACCTGAAGTATTTGTTAAAATGGTACATCATTGCTTCCAGAATTTCCGTAATGACTAAATTTTTCATCTTCAAACGATGCATTGACCGGTATCGCCCCTGATTTACTACGGTAGGAGTCTCCGGAATCATCATTCATTTTTGACTGCATTTTCTGTCCGTATTGTCCGCCGCCAATTTCTTCAGGAATAATATTTTCCATGTCGGAGAATTTGGCCAGGTTTTTCTTGAAGGACAGTCTGACATCGCCCACCGCGCCGTTTCTGTGTTTAGCAATGATAATTTCGGCCACACCGATGAGCGAATTGATGTTTTCGTCTTCGTAAATTCCGTAGTATTAAGGGCGGTGAATAAACAAAAAGATGTCGGCATCCTGCTCGATGGCGCCAGATTCGCGAAGGTCGGAAAGCTGAGGTCGTTTTCCTTCGCGTGATTCGACCGAACGGTTCAGCTGAGAAAGTGCGATGACAGGAATGTTCAATTCCTTTCCAATGGCTTTCGACGATCGCGAAATCATACTTACTTCCTGTTCGCGGCTACCTTTGTTGTCGGTACCGGCAGTCATCAGCTGAAGGTAATCGACAATCACAGCGCCAATGTTGTGCTGCATTTTCAGGCGGCGGCATTTGGCCCTGAATTCGAAAATTGACAAGGCCGGAGTATCGTCGATAAAAAGTGGGGCATCGTCCAAAACCGCCAGTTTGCGGTGGAAATGGTCCCATTCCCAACCCTGCAATCGTCCGTTTTTTATTTTCTCGCCACCGATTTCAGTTTCGGATGAAATCAAACGGTTAACCAACTGAATGGAGGACATTTCAAGAGAAAAAACAGCGACCGGAACCTTGTGTTCGACGGCCATGTTGCGCGCCATCGATAAAACAAAAGCTGTTTTTCCCATCGAAGGACGGGCGGCAATAATGATCAGGTCGGTCTTTTGCCATCCTGAAGTAATGCGGTCCATTGCGGTAAATCCGCTGGGAACCCCGCTCAGGCCGTCTTCACGTTTCGAAGCCTCTTCGATCAGAAGCGCTGCCTCGCGTAAAAGTGGTTTGATGGGCATCGATTCTTTCTTGATATTTCCTTCCGCAACCTGAAAAAGCGCTGTCTCCGAAAAATCAATCAAATCGTCCACATCAATGGTGTCGTCGTATGCTTTGGTTTGAATTTCTGTTGAAACGCGGATCATTTCGCGCTGCATGAATTTTTGTGCAATGATGCGCGAATGGAACTCGATGTGCGCTGCCGAAGCTACTTTCGAGGTCAACTGGGTGATCATCAACGGACCTCCCACTTCTTCCAGCTTTTCACGGTTTTTCAGTTCTTGGGTAACCATCAGCAAGTCAACCGGTTTTTCGTGGGTTGACAAGTATTTGATCACTTCAAAAATCTTCTGATGTTCTTCCTTGTAAAAACTTTTGGTGTCGATGATGTCGGCAACAGTAATGTAGGCATCGCGTTCGAGCATCAGTGCGCCCAGAACAGCTTCCTCTACTTCAATGGCCTGAGGCGGGATTTTTCCGTATTGAGCGTTGACTTGCTCAATGGTCATTTTATTTGTTTGCTGGTAATTTTTTCTTTCTCCGGCCATGTTTTTGGAATTCAATCAATAAGATATTTGGGTTTCCTGCACTTTAAAATTTTTTGCAGGGTTTCAAAGTTAGAAAAAAAGGAGACCGTTTGGCCTCCACGAGATATTAAGTTGTCGACAAAATTACTTCAGTTTATCTTCAATAATCAATCCCAATACATCCCCTAATTTTCGATCCATCGCGGCAATTTGCTGCGGGACAAAGCTGGTGGCGGTCATGCCGGGTGTTGTATTTACTTCCAGAAAATAGAATTCATTGTCTTTCAGTATGTAGTCCATTCGCACAATTCCGGAGCAATCGCACAAATCGTAAATGCGTGATGAGAGTTGCTGTATCTTTTGTGTCAGTTCTGCAGAGATGCGGGCCGGTGTAATTTCATCGGTTTTGCCTGCGGTATATTTGGCATCGAAATCGAAAAATTCGTTTTGTGGAATGACTTCAGTAACCGGAAAAATCAGTTCCTGATCCGAAAGTTTTACCAATCCGCAGGTAAACTCCGGACCATCTATGAACTGCTCAACCAGAATGTCGTGGCTTTCTTTCATCGCCATCTCGAGCGCAGCCAAAAGTTGTTCTTTTTCTTTCACCTTGGTTACGCCGAAACTTGAACCACCTGCATTGGGTTTCACAAACATTGGCAATCCGAGTTCGCCAACCAAGTGATCGGCATCAACCTGATCGCCTTTAAACAAGCGAACCGATTTTGCCATCGGAACCTTGAAATTGCGAAGGTAATTGCTGCAGAAATACTTGTTGAAAGTAAGCGCCGAAGAATATACACCGCATGTAGAGTAGGGGATTTTAACCATGTCGAAATATCCCTGAAGTTTGCCATCTTCGCCGGGGGTGCCGTGAATGGTGATGTATGCAAAATCGAATTGTATTTTTTTTCCGTTTTTGCTGAATGAAAAGTCGTTTTTATCGATGGATGCGATCACCTGGTCATCTTCAAGAACCTCCCAATCCAATCCTTTCATCTGTACTTTCCAAACATTGTAGATGGCCGGATCAATTGATCCGAATACATTTTTACTGCTTTTTACCGAAACTACAAATTCGGAGGAGTCGCCACCATATATAACAGCAATATTTTTTTTCATATGTATGTATTTTATGAACCACATAAGTAATGAGAATGAAATAATGTCGCATTTTATTTTTTGTTTTTTATCCCAACTCACCCCCTCGCATCTGCGATGCTTTCCCCTCTCTTTTTAAAAGAGAGGGGAACGTCCGCAAGCGGACGTGGGGTGAGTTGGAAAAATATACGACAATATATAGTTCCTATTACTTAGGTACATAGGTCACATAGTTTTTTTAAATTTTTTCTCTATGTGTTCTATGTGTCTATGTGGTTTTTTTATTCCGAAGTTACCCTATTCGATAAATAATTCCGCCATTTTACAATTACGTTGGCCAAATCTTCAGGAAGTTCTGATTCGAAAACCATTTCTTCGCCGGTTGCCGGATGCACAAAACCCAGCATTTGTGCATGAAGCGCCTGACGTGGAATCATTTCAAAACAATTTTTGACGAACTGTTTGTATTTTGTAAAAGTGGTTCCTCTCAGAACCTGGTCGCCGCCGTAATTGTCGTCGTTAAACAATGGGTGTCCGATGTGTTTCATGTGCACTCTGATCTGATGCGTGCGTCCTGTTTCGAGGCGGCATTCCACCAGATTTACGTATCCCAGTCGCTCGATTACTTTGTAATGGGTTACTGCAGGTTTCCCATGTTCGGCTTCAGGAAAAACGGTAAAAACCTGCCTGTTTTTTAAGCTTCGGCCAATATTTCCGGTAATGGTTCCTTCATTTTCAGCAAGATCGCCCCAAACAAGCGCAACGTATCTCCTCTTGGTAGTTTTTTCGAAAAATTGCAGCGAAAGCTTCACTTTGGCTTCCACAGTTTTTGCAATCACAAGTAATCCAGATGTGTTTTTGTCAATCCGGTGAATAAGTCCCGGGCGTGGATCGTCTGAGTGGAAAAGTGGTAATTCCTGAAAATGGTAAGCCAGCGCATTGACCAGTGTTCCGGAATAATTCCCATGTCCGGGGTGAACCACCAATCCTGCCGGTTTATTGACAACCAGCAGATGGTCGTCTTCATAAACAATATTCAATGGCATGTCCTCAGGAATAATCTTGAGTTCGCGCCGCGGATAGTCCATCACGATGGAAATTTCATCGCCGGGTTTTACCTTGTAACTCGATTTGACCGGCACCGTGTTGACCAGAATTTTCCCCTCATCGGCAGCGGCCTGCAACCGGCTTCGGGTGGCATTCTGCAACCGGTTCGACAAAAACCGGTCGATGCGCAGTAATGTCTGACCGGGATCTACAATTATATTATAATGCTCGAACAGCGCGCCGTCATCGGTCTCTTCAATGTCCTCAATATCTTCAAAATCGTCAATAAAATCTGTTTCTTCAATCATCTAAAAAAATGAATTATCGGGTTCTTCCGTTTCGGGTTTTGCCTCAAGTTTTGTGGGGTCAATGGTTAGCCAAATATCAATGGTTGCTCCTCTGGCTATTTCAAATATTTCAGCGGGATCGGGACTCTGTTTCCAAATCTGGCCTTTGAGTTTTTCTTCTTCCGAAGAAAACGATTCATCGTAATTAACGGTTCCTAAATTCAGGTATGCTTCCTGAATTTTCAGCCGGGCTTCTTCCAGGTTATTCCCAAACAATGTCGGAACTTTGCTGCTTGTAGCATTGCCTTCACTTCCCAGAACCAAATCGACGATTGATCCTTTTGGAATCCTTTCGCCTTCCCTGACAATTCTTCCGTTTACTTTTTGCTCCAGAACGAGATCTGGAAATTCGGAAGGTTCGTATTCAACTATTCCGGCAATCAGGCCGGCGCTTTCTATCAGGTTGGTAGCTTGCCGGTATGAAATGTCAGTCAATTGCGGCATCGAAATCATTTCC
>JAUYEQ010000352.1 GCA_030691295.1 Bacteroidota bacterium | reverse complement strand
ACTTCATTTGTACGATTGCTTACGTGCCAACAAATCGCTTGCTGCCTGGGGGGTTGAAGGTCGTGTGCCTTTTCTTGATAAAGAATTTCTGGATGTGGCCATGCGGATCAATCCTGAAGAAAAGATGGCCAAAAATGGCCGCATGGAAAAATGGATTGTGCGCAAGGCATTTGAAGATTATTTGCCGGAGAGTGTTGCATGGCGCCAGAAGGAACAATTTTCGGATGGTGTTGGCTATAACTGGATAGATTCGCTGAAAGCGATGGTGGCCGAAAAAGTTACCGATGAACAAATGGCTACTGCAAAATTCAGATTTCCGATTAACACACCTCCATCGAAAGAAGAATATTACTACCGTTCTATTTTTACCGAGCATTTTCCGTCAGATTCGGCTGCAAGTTGTGTTCCTTCAGTTCCGTCAATTGCCTGCAGTACACCAACTGCTCTTGAATGGGATGCCAGTTTTAAGAACAATGCCGATCCTTCAGGCCGTTCGGTAGGCAGTGTTCACCTTGAAGGTTATGTTGCTAAATAAAAATGTTTTGGTTTCAGTATAAATTTTCTCAGTTTTAGTTGAAACAGAAGAACCGGGCTGTTAGCTCCGGTTTTTTTTGTTAAAAGCAAGTAATCCTTGATTAAATTCTTTTATTTTGCATACGAATGAAAATATTACAATTATTAAAAATCTGATATGAAAAATGTATTGCTGATTGCTTTTTTATTTGGTCTGTTTGCGTGTTCACAAACACCTGCTTATAAAGTCAATGTGAAATTAGATTCCGCTGAAGGAACCGCCTATTTGAGCCAACGCATCAAAGGTGGCTGGATTAATCTTGATTCTGCGGTCATCGAAAATGGTACTTGTCAGTTTAATGGGGTTGTTAAGAATCCTGAAATCTATTATTTGAGTGTCAGTACTAAAAAGGAAAAACTACCATTTTTTCTTGAAAATTCAGTCATTTCAATTTCCGGAAAAGTTGATTCACTGACGATCGCAACAGTTACAGGATCTGCGGTTCACAACGAATACCAGAACCTTCAGGATAAACTGGACGAACTGGACAAGCAGGGAATGACATTTTTCGAACAATCAAAAGTGGCCGAAAAATCAGGAGAAAAAGCAAAGGCCGACAGTTTAATGACATTGGCTGAAAATGTTTTTGATTCGATTGATGATCAGCAAAAAGACTATATCAAAGCAAATCCGGCCTCGTGGATTTCACCGTATTTGCTGAGCAGGGTTTATTACGGAATGGAAGCCGACGAATTGGATGGTTACCTGTCGGGATTTGATCCTGCACTCGATTCGGTTGCGACCATTGTTTCCATGAAAGAAAGGGTTGCGAAACTGAAAATAGTTGCAATCGGACAAATTGCTCCCGATTTTACAATGAATGATGAAAATGGAAATCCAGTAAAACTGAGTGATATTTATTCAAAAAACGAATATACACTGATCGACTTTTGGGCATCATGGTGCGGCCCTTGTCGCCGCGAGAACCCGAATGTGGTGGCAACATTCAACAACTTTAAGTTGAAAGGATTTGGTGTTTTTGGTGTGTCGCTTGATGCGGATAAGGAAAAATGGCTAAAAGCCGTCGCCGACGATCAGCTCACCTGGCCACATGTATCGGATTTGAAAGGCTGGAAAAACGAAGCTGCCGCAATGTATTCGGTGAACTCAATACCTGCCAATCTGTTGGTTGACAAAACCGGCAAAATCATTGGCCGCAACCTTCGTGAAGAAAAACTTCCAGAAACAATGGCAGAATTATTGAAATAATTATGGAATGGAACAATTAACACTTACCACGCCTGCTCTCTTATTTTCTGCAGTATCACTGATTTTGCTAGCTTATACCAACCGTTTTTTGGCTTATGCCTCGGTAGTTCGCGGGCTCCATGCTACATTCAAGGAAAACCCAAACATATTGCTTCTCGGACAAATTCAGAATTTAAGAAAACGCTTGCGGTTAACCCAAACCATGCAGGTTCTGGGGATTTCCAGTCTTTTGCTTTGTGTAATCTGTATGTTCCTGATTTATGTGCATTTATCCGCCCTGGCCGAAATTACATTTGCCATAGCTTTGATTCTGTTAATTTTTTCGCTGGCTTTATCTGTTCGCGAAATTCAGATTTCGGTAAAAGCGCTGGATCTTCAGCTAAGCGATATGGAGTAGGTAAATTTGGAGTGCCTAAAGTTCGGAGTGCCTAAAGTTAACTGCAACGAAAATACTTTAGGCACTTAAAGTACTTTAGCTCACTTTAGGCACTTCTTTTTTTATCTTCGCGCCGTCCTAAAAAGAAAAAACCAATGGTGATGTATTTTGGTGAGATTGCTGCTCTTCTTACAGCCGTTTTCTGGACGGTTACGAGCATGTCGTTTGAGTCGGCAGGTAAAAAAGTCGGTTCGCTTTCTGTTAATTTAATCCGTTTGGTTGTAGCCTTTTTTATTTACGGAGTTGTTAATTATTTCAGACGAGGCTTGTTTTTTCCGCTTGATGCCACTACCGAAAGCTGGCTGTGGCTGGTACTTTCAGGATTGGTAGGTTTTGTAATAGGCGATTTGTTGCTTTTTCAGGCGTTTGTTGTGATTGGCGCACGCATTTCGATGTTGATAATGGCACTGACACCCCCGATTACTGCATTTGTAAGCTGGATGATATTGGGAGAAGTTCTGAGCCCGATGAATTGGGTCGGAATGATTGTAACACTGTCCGGAATTTCAATTGTAATTCTGAAGCGTGAAAAGAAAGAGGAAAACTCAAAGAAGAGGCGGAAAATATCAGCCAATTACAGTATCTCCGGAATATTGCTCGCATTTGGAGGGGCAGTAGGGCAGGGCGTCGGTCTGGTGCTCAGTAAAAAAGGAATGGGCGAATACGATGCATTTGCCGCTTCGCACATTCGTGTAATTACCGGAATGATTGGGTTCGCCATTCTAATACTGATCGCCCGAAAATATGGAAAAGTATGGACCGCACTTCAACACAAATCAGCAATGAAACGGGTTGCTTTGGGTTCGTTCTTTGGTCCGTTTCTGGGCGTTTCGTTTTCGTTGCTGGCCATTCAGCACACACAGGCCGGTATTGCTGCAACCATTATGTCAATTGTTCCGGTGCTGATTATTCCTCCTGCAATTCTGTTCTTTCATGAAAAGGTGAATTGGAAGGAAAGTATTGGTGCGATTATTACCGTTGGAGGTGTCGCTATTTTCTTTTTATAAATTGCAGAAAAAACTATCTCACCATGGATCCAAAACTAAAATCGATGTTGACCCATTTTACCCCGGTTGGCTGGCTTCTCGCCTTTTTTCTGAACAGCATTAAAAAAGATCCGATGACCAGTTTTTATTTGCGTCAGTTGCTTGGTCTCTATATTTGCTTTTTTTTATCCTGGTATATTCCTGATTATTATATTATTGCCTGGGGATTTCTTTTCGTTCTATGGACGTACAGTTTTATTGGCACCGTTAAATCAGTAGAACATTTGATTCCATTCATCGGTGCAGTGTTTCAGAAATGGTTTAAGAAAATTGCATGATGAAGAGTACTCACAAATGGTTGGCAAAACCGAATTTTTATTTTTTTGCCGGAATAGTAGTTATGACTTCGGTTATCCTGATAGCCCGGACAAACCAATTTTATTTATGCTATTTACCGTTGATTTTTGCTGCAATTTTCACTTCAGCCAATTCTGTTCCTGAAAATGGAATTCCGCTACCCATGAAAAAAATCCGTTTATTGGCATTTCTTACAGGTATGATTTTTAGCGAATTTATTTTCAGCATCATCCTTTTACTGCAAAATAAATTATCTTTTCAGCGAGATTCATTTCAAACTGAATGGATAATAGTTGCCATTGAGTTATTGCTTGGAATAATTGTTTTCTCTATGTTTTTCGGAATATCATTGGGTTTCAGATACCTGCTTCCCCGAATCATAAACAAAACAAATTAGGAGTATTGAAAATTTTGGACTAGTGTCATGTCAACGTTTTACTGTCGAAGGATCGTCACCCTGAACTTGTTTCAGGGTCTCATAAAAGAAGAGATGCCGAAACAAGTTCGGCATGACCTTGCGACAAGAGTTCGCAGACACGACACTAGAACGTTTATTGCTTAGTTTTTAATGGGTTTTCCGACCCATCAAAAAATTGTTTCTGAAGTGCCGGTGTTACTTCATCTTTTTTTACAGCCTGAATCATTTTTACCAGTTGGTCAACGGTTGAATTAATCAGCAATTCTCCGGCCTGTACATTTGCTTTTGTGCCGTCTCCGGAATAATGATTCGGGTATTTGGCATACCACCATATTCCGGTGTAAACGTTGGAAAGGTGTTTCAACCTGTCCTGATCAATTCCTGATTGCTGGCCTGCCCGATCCAAATGGACAAATTCAGGAATAAGTGCTTTCATTACAGATGACTCTTCGTTTCCTGCATGTTGATTGTACGGATCGTGTTGTGTGAGTTCTTCTGCTTTTTTCATGACTTCCGGGTCATCGGTTGGCTGAAACCAATAAAGACTATATGAACGCCGTTCAGAAAGTTGTGCCATTCCGAAGTAATTTAAAAAGGCGTTGTTCCCGCCATGACCATTCACAATGATTATTTTATCAAACCCGTTGCGTGCTAGTTCATCCAATGTTTCCTGAAGTACTTTCCAAATCACTTCCGGGCTGTATGCAATCGTTCCGGGCTGCTGTTTAGCCTCGTTTATCTGGCTGAAATAATACCAGGGAAACACCACTGTATATTCTTTCTCGGCTGCGCGGATTGCGAATTCACGGGCAGCATACAAATCGGTTCCAAGTGGCAGATGTGGCCCGTGTTTTTCGAAAACGCCTATTGGAAGGATGCAGGTTTTCGACGATTTTTCGACTGCTTTGATGTAATCTGGCGCAGTTAATTCTTCTAGGCGAAATGGAAGTTGCTGGGCGGTTAATGAAAATACTGTAAACAGGCATAAAAATAAGGAAGATAGTCGTTTCATGGTTGTTGGGTTTTAGGTTGATTGGCTAAAAATAGCAAATTGAAAATCAACAACCTACAACTTCTCCTTGATTTATTATTTTTTCAGATTCTGAAATTTATCAGGGTTGATGTACATTTCGTTGGCAAAAGGTTTGAAATCACGGCTGTCGGAAACTTTCCGGAGTCCCATTTTTGCTGATTTTAAAACCATGCCTGTTACCGGAATTCCTTTAATATCTGACAACACTACACTTAACAAGGTTTCGTTCGGATCACCAAAGGGTAATAGGTTGGCAAAATCTTCCTCCGAAATTATGTTTGGAGTCAAGCCATTAACATAGTCTGATTCGTCCCTCGAATTGGCATATTTAACCACAATAGGTTGCATAGCCCATTTGTGGTTTGGATTAACGACCCCTTTTTCATCCCAGTCCTTAACAGTCATCGATCCGGTATATTTCCCGTTTGTATTGATGCCAACAACAGTAACATTCATGTATGGTCTCAGCCCGTTTATCAGCATTTCGCTGGCTGAAGCAGTATTGTCGGAAACAATGATGTGTATTTTATTAAGGTTAAGTGTATTAATTGTAGTTACCGGATTATTGCCGTTTTTTTCAATGTATGTGGTAAAATTATCGTTGAGCGATGCAAGGCCATATTCACTCACAAGGTACGATTGCAATCCGCTATTGTATTTCGCTTTGGCAAATACTTTGGTGGCATCAGTCCCGTAAATCATGCTGGCCAGATAAATACTGCTTTGTACTGATCCTCCGCCATTGTATCGTAAATCCAATACCAGCCTATCGATATTTGCAACTTTGAATTTTTTGAAAACATCATTCAACTGAATGTCGAAATCAGAATTAAATCCGTTGTAAACCAAATACCCGATTTTTTGATTGTTGAAAATAAAAATGGTGTCCTTGTTGATCGGATTTTCCTGCATCTCAACAGCCGTCATCAATACAACGCGGTTGTTAAGTGAAATACTACTGCTGCTGATGGTTGCAAACGATAATGTGTAGGTTTGAGTTGCAAACAGCAAGGTTTGATAGTTGGAAACGGTTAGTTGCTGATCATTCACTTTCATGAAAATATCGCCGCGTTTTACACCTGCTTTTTCAGCTGGAGAACCTTTATATACATACCTTACAAATCCGAAAAGGTCATCAGAACCACCAATTCTTCCAAGCATAAAATCGTAGCCCATTGTTTCAGAAATCCCTGCAATCCAATCGTCTATTTCTTTTGAGTCATCAACCAGAAACGACCATTTGTCAACTTCTTCATACTTATACAACAAACTGGTAAACAATTCCTGTGGGTCAGTATAGGTATTCAGGAAGGCATTTAAACTGTCTTTATTTTTATATTCCGTATTTGATAATTCCGGAATAAGACTGTTCCATAAATAATAATCATTTAATCCGTTCCATATAAACGCATTTACTTCGGTGGCTTCCGGGATAATTTCAGGAATTATAGGTTCTTCTTCTTTGACACATCCTGAAATCAATGCAACGGCAATCAGAAGATATAAAAGGAAACTTTTGTATAGTGTTTTTTTCATTGTGCGATTTGCTAAAATTGAATTATTTATTTCTCTGACATTCATAACGCTAGAGTAGATAAAATATTATCGACATTAGCAATCCTGAAACGATCAGTATTGAAAAGTTCAAAAGTAAGCTTTTGTGGATACTTTTGTCACTCAGGGCGACGGAATAAATCATTTTTAACAGGTTGTTGCTGTTGGTCGCATTTAGTATTGCCAAAACGATTGTCATCTGGGCGATTTCTGATTTTTGCTGAAGCAGGTTCAGAAGGAACGGATCGATATCGGTTACACCCACTGCGAATGCAAGGTTTGTTACTCCGGCACTTCCATAAGTTTTCAGTACAAAGTCGGTCACAAGTGCGAAAACTACGAACAAAACTCCGAAAAAAGCTGCTGTTCTGAATTCCAGCGGATTTTTCTCTGATGCCAAATTGTTTCCCTGAACTTCGGCATTATCTGTTTTTTGATTTTTCCGGTCAATAAATTTAGAAAGCAAAAAAGTAATAAGGAACATTACAATAAACGGAATGGCCAGCATTCCAGCTATCTCCCGATTAAAAATTAAAGCCAGAAAAAGAATCCTTAGGTACATCATTCCATTGGCAATCATTATGGCCGAAACAGTCTGTAGTCCAGATAATTCATTTTTATTTTGTCGTGCCAGGATAATAGTGGTGGCAGTGCTGCTGTAAATTCCTCCTAAAAGTCCGGTCAGGAAAATGCCTGAATCGGGAAATACAAATTTATTCAGCAAATAACTGCAGTACGAAATACCGGAAACCACCATGATAGCCAGCCATAAATGATAGGGCGAAATCGGGATTTGTTCCGAAATATTGGCTTCAGGAAGTAGTGGAAGTATTATACCGGCAAACGCGATAAATTTGGCCAGTGTAATAAACTCTTCTTCGGATGCTTTTTTCGACAATGTAATAAAGTGGCTCTTTAGCTCGGTAACAATCAGTAATGCAACTATAAAAGAAAGTACCAGCCAGATTGGTTGGGTGAAAACCATGATTGGAATGCAGTATGTAAGGAGAGCAAGAATGGTGCTGGTCAATCCGTATTTGCTGTTTTGTCCAATTTTGTGGTAATACTGAATGCTCAGCAAAATGCCAATCATGGCAAATCCAAACAGAAAAGGGATATAGTTGACTGTGTCGGCAATGAACAATACATAAGCGAGCAATCCGATAAACGTGAAAGTACGATCAGTACCAAATAGCAGGTCGTCGTTTTCGTTGATATGGTGCCGTCGTTGTTCCAGACCAATCAGCAATGAAAAGATCAGCACCAAAAAGAAATTGATGAATCCTTCAGGAATAAAATTCAGGATCTCCATATTTTAAAATTTGCTTTCCAACAAAGATAATTAACTTTAATACTCC
>JAUYEQ010000344.1 GCA_030691295.1 Bacteroidota bacterium | reverse complement strand
ATTTGCAATGGCCAATCCCGATCCTGAAATAACCTACGACGAGGCCATGTCGGTTCGCGATGACCTGATCATGGCAACCGGACGTTCCGATTTTCCGAATCAGGTAAACAATGTGCTCGGATTTCCCTTTATTTTCCGCGGTGCGCTCGATGTTCGGGCAACGTGCATCAATGAAGAAATGAAACTTGCCGCTGTTTATGCGCTTGCCAGCCTTGCCAAAGAAGTAGTTCCCGAAACGGTCAGCAAAGCGTACAATGTTGCAAACTTAATTTTCGGGAAAGAATACATTATTCCCAAACCGCTTGATCCGAGGCTTATTACTACCGTTGCGCCTGCGGTTGCCAGAGCTGCAATGGAAAGTGGAGTTGCCCGCAAACCAATTGCCGACTGGGAACAATATAAACTTGAACTAAGCCAGCGACTTGGATTAGACAACCAGTTACTACACGGCATTGTCATCAAAGCAAAACAAAATCTGAAGAAGGTTGTGTTCGCCGAAGGCAATAACCTGAAAATACTGAGAGCTGCGAACCAGGTATTGCACGATGGTATTGCTTTTCCTATTCTACTGGGAAATGTGGGGGAAATAAGGCAACTGATTGCCGATAACCAACTCGACTTAGCCACTGTTCCGATTGTCGATCCGCATTCTCCTGAAACCGAAGAAATACGGAAATCGTTTGCCGAATTAATCTGGCAAAAACGTCAGCGCAAAGGAATTACCTTCGAGGAAGCTTATGAACTGACTTTCAACCGCAATTATTATGGGATTATGATGGTTGACACCGGATTGGCCGATGCAATGATATCGGGTGTAACAAGTCATTACGGCGATGTAATGAGCCCGGCGCTTAAATTAATTGGCCCCAAATCAAACACCAATCATATCTCCAGCATGTATGTAGTGATGACAAAACGAGGTCCTCTTTTCTTTGCCGATACCACCGTTAATCTTGATCCTGATGTTCAGACACTCATCGAAATTACCTTGCTGACGGCTGAAGAAGTCAGAAAATTCAACATTGAACCTGTAATTGCCATGGTTTCGTACTCCAATTTTGGTTCGGTTAAATCGTCGGAACATACCCGAACGCTGGATCGGGTGAGACAAACAATTGCGTTTTTGCACCAAAACCATCCTGAACTAATTGTGGATGGAGAGATTCAGATGAATTTTGCACTCAACAAAGAGTTGCGAAGTCAAAAATTTCCGTTTACACGATTGGAAAACCGGGATGTAAATACAATCATTTTCCCCAACCTTACTTCAGGAAATATTGCCTACAAGCTGATGCAGGAAATCGGCGGGGCAGAAGTTGTCGGTCCGATTTTGATGGGCATGAAAAAGCCGATTCATGTTGTGCCAATCGAATGTTCGGTCCGCGAAATCGTAAACATGACCACCATTGCCGTGGTGGATGCTCAGTAATAAATTTAGGGAATCCTAATTCATCACGGCGCAACCAACTATGGAAAGTGTCCCATTTCACCTGGAATTCATCCTCATAGCCAAAATCACCCGATGAATCGAACCCGATCTGAACCCTGGAAACACCGGCTTCTTTCAATTCAATACACACATCTTCATTCAATTCCCATCCTCTGGTAACCAGCCTGACTCTGATGCCCAGCGATTTGGCGAACCTGGATATTTCAAGCACTTTATCTTTTTCATTTAGCGGCTCGCCACCGGTCAGGGTTATCCGATCCAAATTTGGATTTACGGCATATACCTCTTTTATAACTCGGATGAAATCATCAGACGACAGCCGATCCATATCTTTTCCTGATTGATTGTAACAATGCCTGCATGCCCCGTCACATTTTCGGGTAATTGCAAATCTTAGCTCGTCAGGTATAATGGATTCTGCCACCATAATTTTTCTCCGATTAAATCTCTTTGTTTTATACTGAATGAAAAGTCAAAAGATTCAAAGATTCATCAATAAAATGGGCAGGAAAAATTACTTCGCATCGAATTGATTCTTTTTGTATTTTTATTAGACAACAATCCTAAAGATGACGAGGAAACCGGAACAACAGGCAAAGGAGATGCGTTCACAAGTTTTTAGCTTCATGCTCGAAACCAGAGGTTGGAAATACCGCGTTTTTTTACGTCAGCTCCGTTTCTTCAAATACGTGGCTTTTGCACCTGTCAGGGGAGAATTTCTGGAATCGTATTATACCCTGATGCGCTACCTTGACGATGTGGTGGATGGCGATGTTTCCCTGCCCGAAGGTTATTCAGGCGAAAGTGAATACATCAATGAAAAAATCAAATTTTCACAGAACACAATCAACCCAAAGGATAAGGTGGATTACCTGATGATGTATTGTTTTGAATTGGCTGAAAAGTTTGGGGCCGATTTTCATGAGGAAACAAAAGACATTCTGCAATCGCTGTTGTTTGATGCTGAACGACGGAATAAATCGATCATTTTCCCGAAAGAAGAACTGAGTTATCATTTCCATTTACTCGATATTCGGGGAACAATCAAGGCCACGCTGAAGGTCTTTAAAGACGATCCGGACAAATATGAAATTCTGGAACCGCTTGGAACCGCTTGTCGTCACCAATATGATATTGAAGATATTGAAGCAGATCTTGCGGCAGGTTATGTAAATATTTCGGCTGAAGATTGTGAGCGATTCGGGATCAGGCAGGAAGATCTACACAACAGTAATTCTCCGCAGGTAAAATCCTGGCTGTGCCATCATGCCAGAGAAGGAATGAATTTAATTTCGGAACACCATCGAACAATGCCGCAAGGAAAATTTTCACTATTTGAAAAGTTGGTTTTCAAATTTGTATATGAAATTCCGGCAAAAAAGGTATTCCTGAAAGTGCTTAAGGAATAAGGAAATCAGGATTGAGAGAAAAGTTATGGATAAAGAAGCAGTAAAGAATTCTCAGGGTGGAAATTTTCACCTAAGCAAATGGTTTCTCGACTTTGTGGGAGAAAACGGTGAAGCCATGATTTTCTATTC
>JAUYEQ010000341.1 GCA_030691295.1 Bacteroidota bacterium | reverse complement strand
TATTTGAGTGGTCAACAAAACATGTAACTTCTTCGATGTTTATATGCTGGGCAGCGCAGGCTGGATTGCATCATTTTTTCGGCGTTCCTAAATATTTGCTTCCTGAAAAGAAATTTGGTGTGTTTAAACACCGCAATGTGAATGACAAATTACCGATTTTCAGGGGATTTGATGATGAATATTATGTGCCACATTCACGTCATACCGAGGTGCTTGAAGCTGACATTGAAAAAGTAGATGAATTGAAAATAGTATCAAAGTCTGATGAGTCGGGTGTAAATATGGTTATGACTCACAATGGCCGTCAATTCTTTATTACCGGGCATTCTGAATATTCAAGATTTACACTTGATACGGAATACAAGCGCGATGTGAAGAAAAACCTTCCCATACAGATACCGGCAAATTATTATCCTGATAATGATCCTAACAAGGAACCTGTTATGCGGTGGAGAGGCCATTCCAACCTGTTGATTTCGAATTGGCTGAACTATTACGTCTATCAGGCGACACCCTACAATCTTGACGGACCAATGCCTTTCAACCTTGATTTCCAGATTTAAAGTGATTGTATTTCAAAAAAAACAGTTTATTTTGAATTCTTAAAACTGAAAAATATGCTTGGATATCAATGGGAAGAAAAATACAGTGTTGGAGTTCAGTCGATCGACAATCAGCACAAAGAAATTTTCAGGCTTCTGGACAAACTATTTGAAGCTTTGAAGTCAGGGCAGGCAGCACAAACCACCGTCAGGATTATTGCTGAACTGGAAAATTACGCTGTGATGCATTTTCACAAGGAAGAATTTTTCTTCAGGCAGTTCAATTATACTGAATCAGCCGAACATTTTCAGGAACACAAACAATTCATTCAGAAAGTTGCCGCCATTAAGGAAGATGCAAAATCAGGAAAATTGGCATCCTCCTTCGAATTAATCAACTTTCTGAAAAATTGGATAGATCATCATATTCTGGTGGTGGACATGAAATACCGCGACTGCTTTCATGAAAATGGACTGCGATTGCACATTACTACTTTCGGGTAATTTTAAATTCGGTCCTGCGGTTTAGCGCCCTTCCTTC
>JAUYEQ010000339.1 GCA_030691295.1 Bacteroidota bacterium | reverse complement strand
CGCAAAAATGGCGTACTGTCCGGTAGTGTAATGGCATTCAACGATTTCAGGAATAGTTTTTAGCTGTTCGGTTACCGTTGAATACAAACTGCCTTTTTCGAGGAAAATACCAATATAGGTGCAGGTTTTATAGTCAATCTTTTTTGGGTCGATGTGATAGCCTGAGCCAACAATTACATCCAGTTCAATCATGCGGTTTACTCGCTGGTGAACCGCAGCTCTCGAAACTCCGACATCTGCTGCAACATCTTTAAACGGAATGCGCGCATTTTTTGAAATGATTTCCAGAATTCTCAGGTCTATATCGTCCAGTTGATGTCTTAACGTCATGGCAGATTTTTTAATGATTTAATTTATTTGATGGGTACCTGACGTTTAAATTCCATTTCAAGCGAAATGAAGGTCTCAGTTCTGGCGATTCCTTCAATTTCCTGTAAATCTTCGTCAATTAATTTTTTCAGGTGCTTGTTAGTCTTGGTCTGTACTTTTATGAAAATCGCATAAGAGCCTGTGGTATAGTGGCATTCGACTATCTCAGGAATTTTTACCAGTTCCTGAACAACAGTCTTGTGGTATTTTGCCTTTTCCAGGTAGATGCCCATATAAGCGCAGGTGAAATAGCCAAGTTTTTGAGGGTTTACCAAAAATTCGCTTCCGGAAACGACTCCAAGGTTTAGCAAACGTTGAACGCGTTGATGAATTGCAGCTCCGGAAACTCCACATTCGCGGGCTACTTCAAGAAATGGAATTCTGGCGTTTTTAGTGATCAGCTTAAGGATCTTTTCGTCAAGATCATCAATGTTAGGTAGTGGTTCAATATGCAAGTCATTCATAATGTATGGTTATAACAGTCGTTTGTAAATTTGAAAGTCAAAGGTATAAAAAATGATTAAATTTTAAATATTCTTATAAAAAATCATCCTGTTTGTTAACATCTGAAAGCAAAACCGTTAAAATCGACATTGTATTAAATTTGGAAATTGAGGATTTCTGATGGTTTATGACTATAAATTATTTATTTTTTGCCGGATATTTCTGCTGATAAACTTCCCGATAAATCCGGGTTTGGATTTCATCAAATTCCGGCGGCAAAACCCTTTCAGGAAAACTCATTAACAGCATTTTAACTTTGTTTTTATCAGGAGAATAAGGGGGTTGGTAATAAATTCCATCACAAACTGAAAAACCTGCGCTTTCGTAGAAAGCGATTCGACGCCGGGCATCATCGGTAACTGGCTCTTCTACTTCAACAATTATGGGCTTTAAGTTTTCTGCAATAACCTGTTTTAAAGCCTGACCGCCAATTCCTTTTTCGCGTTTCGATTCCAGAATTGCGAAATGCTCAATAAATACGAAGTTGGGTATATTCCAGACAGTGATCAATCCAACCAATTCCTGATCTTCAAGCACCTTGTTCAGGATGAAGCCGGAATGTTGGAGCAATTCCTTCATTTTCTGCCAATCCCTTCTTTCATCAGGAGGAAACGAACCGACATAAATTTGTTTCAGATCTTCTGTCAATTCAAGTGAATTGGAAACGGGGATTAACTTTATCATTTGCGAAACTTAGTCATCCAGCTTTTGACGGTTTTGTTTGATGTCGGCTTTTATTCGTTTTCCAGTCAATCTTTTTTCTACTGAACTTCGGGTTGGCCGGGTACTTTTGCGGCGTTTAACCGGACGCAAAGCCTTTTCAATCAGCTCATATAATTTCCTTATGGCATCTTCCTTGTTAACGAGCTGCGAACGGTCGCGCTGTGAAATTACGATCAGGAAACCATCAGAACTTATTTTAGTCGAAAGCTTTGTTAAAAGTATTTCCTTTTGATCATCAGTTAAAATGGATGAATTTTGAATGTTGAAACGAAGTTCGATTTTCGAATTTACTTTGTTAACATTCTGTCCACCAGGGCCACTGCTGCGCGAAGCCTGGAAAATAAATTCGGCTGATAGATCCGGAATATTTAAAATTGCTTCTGACATTTATTTTTATTTTTTATCCTGGATAACCTGATCGGAAATATTTTCTCTTCCTGATTTGTTCTCGAAATAATAGGCCACTTTTTCAATGGCTTTTCGGATGCTCACATTGATTGGATTGTAATCGTTGGCCATGTGGCTGTCGAGGAAGTAGATCTGATAATAAAAATCGGTAACCATCGGAATTTCCATGCCTGAATTAATGCGTTCCATGGCATTTCTGAACTCCTGCGGATACTCGTTCTTCATGTGAGAACAAGTGTAAATCGCCAGTTTCGAGTTTTTATCTTTTACGCCTGAAAAACCAAAAAGCCTGCAAACCATGCCGCGATGGTCGTAATTAGAACAACCGGCAGTTTGCCCCGGAACCTGATTGATGGCCAGATTGATGGCCAGATTGATGCAATGTTCAGGATTGGCAGCTATGAGATCCAAAGCGGCTTCGTGAAGGTTATTTTTTACCAGGTAATAGGCGAGCGGAAGAAATTCAAGGACATTGGCTTCCAAATCCTTTTTCAGGCAGCACAAATTGCAATTTGTCAGACATTTAAGATTTGATTGCCTGCCAAATTTTTCAGTTTCCTTGTCCAATTGTTTAAAAACCCGCTCAATTTTTTTGATTTTATCCAACATAGAATTAATCCGTGTAAAGTGTCCCAAATTTAGTTGAAATGTTGATTAATCAGGTGTGATTCATAAAAGATATTCCGGAGAAAAGGACATTCAGATCATGGTTCCCAAGGAGTAGAAGGGCGATTGGAGATGCTTACCCGGGTTTGTACTTTAAACCGGTCGTTTACTTTGTACTGAAGGAACATGCTGGCTCCTTTGATACTCATATCCTGAATCGAGGAATTCAGTTTTGGTGGTTCAAAAGCCGACCGGGCTCCAAAACTGTTTCCGCCAAAAGAAACTCGGTTGTTCAGCTCGTAACTGCTTTGGTTAAAAACATGTCCGTAAGGGAAAACCGGGTTGAAAGAGAACCTTTCAGTATATTGAGAAAAACCGGTTGTTTTTGATGGTTTCAAATACTTGATGAAATCGAGGTTTTTGTTGTAATCGGGTAGGAGTGGCTGGTTAAATATCGAGGGATCCAGCAAATCAAATTCGATGGGGAAAGCAGTTTCATCAAACTTCAAAGTTCGCTCCATAATTGGCTGCCTGACTTTGATTTGCCCACGCTCAACTGAAATACTATCTGAAAAAATTTCCTCCTGTGCAGAAACACAAAGCGCTGCACAAAAGGAAATCATTAATAAAATTAACCGTTTCATACGGTAAAGATAAGAATCTGAAGATTAAAACAACTTTATGCCCAGACTTACTACGAAATTACCCTTTTTCGTATTGAAATCAGGCGAAGCATAGATGTCATTGCTATAAGTTTCCTTTCTGACATCGAGTGTCAGGAACAAAAAATCGACACCAGCTCCATACTGCCAACCGAAGAAATTGTTTTCCAGATTGTCTTCGGTAAATTGACCTTTGGCGCTTTTATCGGTAACAAATGAAAAAACCGGACCTGCCATAACACGCACATTGAAGGCTTCCTGATTGATGATTTTCAACCCAAGCAAAGCCGGAACGTCAATTGTTTTCATGTTAAAAGAATTAGCCGTTGAAGCGTCAAGCTTGTCGATGTACTCTCCACCCTTCGAGTTAAAATAGGCTTCAGGCTGAATGTAAATGAAACCCATATTAATACGGGCAAAAGCGCCAAACTGATAATTGTTAATTGTTTCCGGAGTATAATTATCCTTCGATGTTGATATTTTTGAAGTATTTATACCCGCTTTTAAACCTGCGTCAAAAACTCCCTGAGCATTTCCTGTGAACGCAAATAGCGCCAACAGGCCAATAATTGTAAGTGTTTTCATAATTGTGTGTTTTTTATAAGAACGATTGTTTATTCATTTCTATTGCCGTATTGGATCACAAATAAAACTTTGTGCAACAACGACAGTTTAAGAGATGAATCTTAATCGTATAAAAGTAGTGTAGCCAATTGCGGTAATGTTGCAGAATTTATGCAAATTGTTACATCATTCACACCCTTACAATGAGCCCCTCACAATTAAGCTGGTTGGAATTACTTCAGCCAGCTTTTCTTTACTGACGATAAAATTGGCACAATCTTTACCCATCCGCACAAAATCAGTTGAAATTACGGTGATGCCTGCCCCCACAATTTCTTTCATCGGCGAGTCATTGTAGGAGACAATTCCTACCTCTGACCCTATTTTGTATCCGTTTTTCTTGCAGTCTTTTACAATTTTAACCAGATCGGAATCCTTGATCACGAGATAGGCCTGACCGGGCTGAACTTCCCGGTTCTCGATCTGATCTAAAACTGTGTGATTGATCTGATGGTTATCACAAAACCGGTTAAAGGCATCGATGGTTTCAACCGGATGGGGCGTATTTTGTGGAAAAACGAGTATAAATTCCTGGTATTTCCTTATAAGTTCCAATCCTGAATTCAGGCAATCGTACACTGCCTGATTGAAATCCTGTGTCAAATAAGAGATTTCATTTTTCGGATCACTTCCCATATCCAGTATGAGCAGCTTCTTCGGATCAATTTTCCTGACAACCTCTTCCAGGTTTTTATTGTCGATATTCATGACGATATACACACTGTAACGACCGAGGCTATTCAATATAAGTTGATCAAAAACTTCAGGATTGTAATGGTGAAACAGCAGGTCAACCGTATAATTGTCAGGAAGGTTTGCCCTGAACGATTTGTACAGTTGTTCTTTGAAACCGCTGAAATCGTCCAGCAAAACAAATACCTTGTATGATTCGGAGGCCACAAAATAACCTTTGGTGGGAGTGGATGAAATAATGCTCCGCTGCTTTAAAATCGAATAGGCCTTGAATATGGTGTCGCGCGAAATGCCGGCATCTTTGCTTAGTTGATTCACTGAGGGCAGAAAATCGCCTTCTTTCAGAATTCCCAGATTGATGGCTTCGCTGACCGCATGAATCAGTTGCTGTAACTTGGTTTGCGACGAACCTTCATCGAGTTTAAAATCAAATTTTTCCATTGGGTTTATTTTGAAAAAGCCTGAATTGAATATCAATCCAGGCTTTTATTCATTTTATGTTGCGAAGTTAGCAATTATTGCATTGTGTCCGTTCACTGAAGTGAACGGCAAAGGATATTGCTTCGATCCTATTTATACAGCGGGCCGTATGTGGCGCAGGCGCGGTAATCAGCGCTTTCTTTGTTTGTTCCGAAAGCCGACCATGCGCTAGGCCTGAAAATCTGGTCGTCGCTTACATTGTGCATGTTTACCGGAATGCGGAGAATCGATGCCAGTGTAATCAGGTCGGCTCCGATGTGTCCGTACGAAATTGCTCCGTGGTTGGCGCCCCAGTTGGCCATCACGCTATATACATCTTTAAAGGCATCGTTGTCGGCCAAACGTGGAACAAACCAGGTTGTTGGCCAGGTTGGATTGGTACGTTTGTCCAACATCTGGTGCACATCATCCGGCAATTCAACGGTCCAGCCTTCGGCAATTTGCAAAACGGGGCCAATTCCTTTTACAAGGTTGATGCGCGACATGGTAACCGGCATTTCTCCTGAAGTTTTGAACTGCGATGAATAGCCACCTCCGCGGAAATAGCCCAGATCGGCAGGACACCAGCGTGTATTTTCGAGGCAGGACGCAGCTTCTTCTTTACTGATTTCCCAGAAAGCTTTCATTGCAGGGTTTCCGGTTGCATCTTTTTGCTGCGCAGTTGCATCCAAGGTGGTCGAGCCGGAGTTGATCAGGTGGATAATTCCGTTTGCTGCGGTTCCTGTTAATTCTTTGCCGGTGACGCGTTTAACTGCATCGGGACTCCAGTAGGTGCGAACGTCCGAGAAAATCTGGGAAGTGTTGGTCAGCAAATGTCCAAACAACATGGACGCGCCGTTCAGGCTGTCGTTTTCGGTGGCAAATACAAAAGCCTGACGGATACCGTTCCAGTCGAACGATGAATTCAGAATGGCTTCGGTAAAATCAGCATTCGGATAATAATCAGTCCACTGACGTTGTCCCTGGAAGCCGCCCAAAATGGCATTTCGCCCTTTCGATTCTTCACCAAAACCCATTGCCTTTAGTTTTGGGTTTCCGATCATTAAATCGCGGGCAATCAGGGTCATTTTTACCACAATTTCCCATTCCCAGTCTTTCCGCTCGCGCGACGATTGTTTCTCTGCACGGTTGGGGTCATCGCCTTCCATGCAGTTGGCTTTGGTCCATGCCAGCGCTTTTGCGTATTCTTCCTGATCAAAAATGCCCTGTTCAATCCGGCGTAAAAACTCAACCGATTCAACAAATTCAGTGCGGATTCCAAGGTACTCCTGAAAGAAATCAGGATCGACCATCGAACCGGCAATGCCCATCGAAGAATAGCCGATGGATAAATACGACTTTCCTTTCATTTGTGCTGAAGCCAGTGCAGCTTTTACGAAGCGCAGCAATTTTTCCTGAACATCGGCAGGAATGCTGGTATCGCCCGAATCCTGAACATCGCGGCCATAGATTCCAAAAGCCGGAAGTCCTTTCTGCGAATAACCTGCAAGGGCAGCAGCAAGGTAAACAGCACCCGGACGCTCGGTTCCGTTGAAACCCCAAACAGCTTTGGGCAACATGGGGGTAGTGTCCATTACTTCTGTTCCGTAGCACCAGCAGGGAGTAACTGTCAGCGACACGCCAACGCCTTCTTTTTCAAATTTATCGGCACACGAGGCAGCATCGGCAACACCACCAATGGTGGTATCGGCAATTACGCATTCCACTTTCTCGCCACTTGGGAACCGAAGGTTTTCCTCGATAAACTTCGCGGCAGCCCTGGCCATGTTCATGGTCTGCACTTCGAGCGATTCGCGAACGCCCATTTCTCTGCCGTCAATCACCGGCCGGATGCCAACTTTGGGCAAACGACCAATTAATCTGCTGTTTTGAGTCATTTTTTATAATTTGAGTTAAAGATTTTTTGTTGTCCTGTACTGTGCTGCTAAGTAAGTACATTTTATTCAGAAATTAAAATGTTGGGAAACACATTTTCGGGATCTTAGGCGCATCGGGGGAAACGAAATCCCCACTCTTCAAAACACAAAATCACAATTCAATTCCTATAAGGGCTCGGTTGCCGGAGGTAACGTTCAACTCCGTTCATAATCAAACTGCGTTCCTGGTTTGGATTATGATCTAAAAGTTA
>JAUYEQ010000006.1 GCA_030691295.1 Bacteroidota bacterium | reverse complement strand
TTTACGCGATCGAAGCCTTTGGTAGCCCCGCTCAATCCCCTGAAAATATTGCCTCCACCGATTACAATTCCAATCTGAACACCGGTATCAGCAATCTCTTTAATCTGTTCGGCATAATCGGTTAATCTTTCCTGATCAATCCCGTATTGTTGTTTGCCCATGAGTGATTCGCCACTCAGCTTAAGAAGAATCCGTTTAAATTTTGACATAAGGATATTTTTCAGCAAAAGTATATTAAAAGTTTAAACGGAACTGAACAATTAAAATTTTCACTAAAATTTAAGGCTTAACCCAAGACCAAACATTTTCTGAAATAAAAAAGGTATCCAGCGAACTGAATACCTAATTTATGAAAAATAATTTAATCTTCCAGATGTTTTACAAACACCCAACACATACTCTTTGACTGACAATTTTTAAGGTGTCATCAACATGAGACAGTTCCCTTATTTCCCTGTCTTCAAGATGAATTTTAAAAAATCCTTCCAGATAATAGACAAAAAGAGCCCAGTCAACTTGATCAAAATTCAGGTCTTCACTGAATGATGCATCAAGTTTAATCTGATCACGGCGAACACCTGTTTTCCGGAGAACCTTGTACAGGGTTCGTTTCATTGTTTTGTTTTCCATTGTTTTCTGAATTAACTCCAAATAATTTAAAATCAATAAATAATTCGGATTGAACTGCGCAAAAGTAATAAATATGTAATTCGAACAATTAACCAAACAAGTCAAATGTCTATTTGTTTGAACAAAACAAACTATTTGATGGTGAGTTCAGAAAATCAAATCTTATTTAGATCATATCTTTCTATTATACAGGAAGATACATCTGTTTTATAAGTTTTGTATGCTTCTTTTTAAGGATACACTAATTTAACATTTGACTATCACCATTCGTCAAAACAATGTTTCTGCCCATTCTGACTTAAGGAAACTGAAAACTTCAAGGTCAATGTAGTGATGATTGTGCCTCTCTCCTGCCCTTTCAATACCTTCGAGTTTAAAACCCAGCCGAAGTGGAATTGCCGAACTTTTATCGTTTCCGACACCGCAACGGATCTGGACACGATTCATGTCCATGTTCCTGAAAGCAAGGTTCACCATTTTACGCACCGCTGCCGTTGCAATCCCTTTTCCGGTCATTTTTTCAATCAGCCAATAACCAATTTCAATTTTATCGTTGATGCGGTCAGCCTCCTTAAAACCGATCAGGCCGGCAAAATCATGTTTGTACCAGATTACGTACACTTCGTCGCGACTTGAAGTTGGTTTTTCCAGAATCGACCGCACAAACCTTTCGGTATCAATTATCTTGTGCGTGAAATCTACAAATGGCAGCCATTTCCGCAGAAATTTACGATTTTGGTTAATTGCATTAAAAATTAACTCTACATGCGACAGACTCAACCTTTCAAGAAACTGGTGATCATCAATTATCAGTTTTTCCATGATGCAAATTTCCAGAGAATTGTGCAGGTGTGTTTACTAAAATGATAAAGCAAATTAAGGATTTTTTGTTCGGATTTTTGACCGATTGGAAATTCGATGATTAATTACTTTATCAACATTTTGTAGTATTTTTGTGTCTAAAGCTAATAGTAATAAATAATATCGATCGCCATGAACTTACAATATATTTCGGATAACAAAGGAAAAACAACAGGAGTGTTCATCCCTATAAATGATTGGAAGTACCTGAAAAATAAATACAAGGAAATTGAACAGGAGGAAAAGGATACATTTGAAGTACCGGATTGGCAAAAAGAAATTGTCAGACAAAGATTAAAGAACTATCATGACAACCCAGACAAAGTTCTGGATTGGGACGACGTTCAAAAAGAAATTGAGGAAAAATATGGTTTTTAAAATCATCATTACCCACAAGGCGCTTATTGATACAGTCAATGGCATTGAATGGTATGACAAACAAGCCAAAGGACTTGGAAAACGATTTTATCTAGGCATTCAAAAGGCATATAAAACTATTCGAAAAAATCCTTACTTTCAAATTCGTTACGAAGGCGTACGTTGCTTGCCTTTAGAAAAATTCCCATATATGATCCATTATATAGTTGAAGAAAAAGAAAAACGGATTGTTGTTCTTGGAATTATATCTTCCTATCGAGACACAAAAACATGGAATAAAAGAACAAACTGGTAATTACAAAATACGTTGTTATACTGTTTATCCAAACATCAAAAAATATTTAAAATGAATAAGTTAGCTCTATTTTTAGTGGCCGCAGGTTTGTTTGTAAACATTTCGTGCGGACTGGCAGAAAACAATAAAGAGGAGAAAATGGTGCAAATAGAAACCGAATTTGGAACCATTAAAGTTAAACTTTACAACGAAACTCCCCTGCACCGCGACAATTTCATAAAACTTACCAGCGAAGGTTTTTATACCGACTTGCTGCTTCACCGCGTAATACAGGGTTTTATGGTGCAAGGCGGCGATCCGAATTCGAAGAATGCTGCTCCCGGACAAATGTTGGGTGGTGGCGATTTGGGCTATACCATTCCTGCTGAAATAAACCCAAAATTTTTCCATAGAAGGGGCGTTCTGGCAGCTGCGCGAAAAGGAGATCAGGCAAATCCGGAGAAAAGATCGTCGGCTTCGCAATTTTACATCCTTCAGGGGAAAGTATTCAGGCCGGGTGAGCTTGATTCAATGCAAACCAAAATGGAGGAATCGCGAAAGGTGAGTTTGATGCAAATGCGGGTAAAAGCAATTGAACCTGAACTTAGGAAACTGAGTACTGAGGGAAAACAAGACGAAATAACCGCGCGAATCAATGCAATTCGCGATACTGTTGCGGCTGAAGTCGCAAAATTTCCTTCGCTCCAATTTTCTGAAGAACAAAAAAAAGCATACACTACCATTGGCGGATATCCGTCGCTTGACAATGGCTACACCGTTTTTGGAGAAATAATTGAAGGAATGGAAGTCATCGACAGCATTGCAGCACAACCAACCGATAAGAGCAACCGGCCGCAAAAGGACATAAAATTCAGTATTAAAATGATCAAATAATTCCACCGACCCCAAATGAAAAGAATCGTATATACAGCCTTCTTTGTTCTTTTAATGTGTCCGCTTTTTGCACAGAGCCGGATTGTGCAGATTTCGACCAACCTTGGAACGATGAAATTCAGGTTGTACGACGAAACGCCCAAACACCGCGATGCATTTATTCAGTTGGCCAAAGAAGGCTATTACGATCAAACGCTTTTCTACCGGGTTATTCAGGATTACCTCATACAAGGTGGATCAAGATCGTCGCGCAACGCCGCTCCCGGAAAACGCATTGGTTACGGTGATCCCGATAAAACAGTAGATGACGAAATTTTGCCGCAGTTTTTCCACAAAAAAGGTGCTTTGTGCGCTCCCCGCCAGGCAGATAATGTCAATCCGTTCAAGCAGTCGGATATTTCTCAGTTTTTCATCATAAAAGGCCAGGTATTTACCTCCGGAAAATTGGATACGCTTGAGATGGCTGTCAACCGCCCAATTCAGAATAAAATAAATGCACAATATTTCACTCCTGAAATAAAAGCAAAATTAGCGAAACTGAAATTGGAAAAGAAAGTGGAGGAATTCAGGGCAATTGCTGACGAAGTTAAGCGACAAATTGATACCGAATATCAGTTGCATCCGGGGAAAATGATATTTAATGAAGAACAAAGAAAAGCCTATACCACCATTGGCGGATATCCTGATTTGGACGGAAAATATACCATCTTCGGTGAATGCATTTCAGGATTGGAAGTGATTGATAAAATTGCAGCACTGAAAAAAGATGAAAACGACCGGCCTTTTACCGATGTGAAAATTAATGTGACAATACTTGAATAATGAGAAACATTAAAAACATAGTTTGGATTATTGGGTTTTTCCTTATTAGCTGCGGTTCGTCAGATAATAAAAAAGCTCAAAAATCTGCGGAAATTGAAAAAGAGCAATCGACCACTGGTTTTGCAGAAATTTCTTCGTCCATTTTCAACATTGAAACCTTCGAGAACAACCGGATTTTGGAAAGCGGAATGGGATTTTTTATTGCTCCTGACATTGCTGTCACCCGCTTGTCGTATTTCCAATCGGCCAATAAAGCAGCAGTCGAACCATTTGACGAAAACAACAAATACCAGGTGGCCGGTTTTTTGGGTTTCGACCGCGTTAACGACCTCATTTTGATAAAAATGGAAGGATTTCAAAGAACTCCGGTGGAGTTGTTGGATTCGATTTTACCTGATAAAGAAAAAACCGTTTACCTGAGCAAGCCAACGACGAATGTTGTGCCTTTACACGAAGGAGTTGTAATAAATTACTCAAACATGCTGGGTGCGAAACTTTACAAGATTACCAACCAATTGCGGTCAAAAAGTGGCGGAAATCCGGTCTTCGATGCCAACCGGAAATGCATCGGTCTGGCATTTATGCAGATTGTCGATTTTGATACACATACTTATGTGATACCTTCCATATTCATTTCCGACTTGCTGAAAAAGGCCGGAAATGTTCAGCCTTTGAGTGAATTGAATAGTCCCGCTACCGACAATTCAGCGCTGGCCTACAACAAAATAAAGGGCCTGTTGATAGAAACTGATCTGGGAAATATCAGGATAAAATTGTCGGATAAAACGCCTCAGTACCGCGATAACTTTATCAAACTGGTGCGTGAAAATTATTTCGACGATTTACTTTTCCACCGCGTTATCAAAGGTTTTTGTGTTCAAAGCGGCGCTGCCGATACCCGGTATGCAACGGCTGACGATGTGGTTGGCTGGAAAGGGCCCGGTTATACTTTGCCTGCGCACATTGTTCCGGGAATGTACCACAAACGGGGTGTAATTGGCTCGCCCCGAAAACCTGATACTGAAAATATGCGCAAACGCTCCGACGGATCGCAGTTTTACATCGTTACCGGCCGTATTTACAATGATATTGAGCTCGATGAACTCGAAAAAGAAAACAATCATACATTTACTGAAGAGCAGCGGAATGTTTATAAAACCATCGGCGGTGCGCCTCATTTAGACGGAACTTACACCATTTTTGGCGAAGTGGCGGAAGGAATGGAGATCGCTGACCGAATTTCGAACGTAGAAGTTTCAAGCGACTTCAGGCCTAAAAAAGACATTCGGGTCAAAAAAATCAGGATTCTGGAATAATTATTACTGAATCGTTATCTTTGCCGCTCAAATTCAATAGCATCAATCAAATGTTAGAAAAAATCAAACAATTAAAGGCTGAAATTGAACAAGCTTCGGTGTCGGCCAAAGAAGAAGTGGAAGAATTACGAATTAAATATATCAGCAAAAAAGGGCTGGTTGGTCAGCTTTTTAATGAATTTAAAGATGTTCCGGCTGAGATAAAAAAAGAAGTTGGACAGGCGATCAACGATTTGAAAGAGTTTGCCGTCAACAAAATCAACGAACTGAAAGACAATTTTGAAGCTGCCGATCAGGGCGCTTCAGGCCTCGATTTGACCATGCCCGGCGATCCAATGAAACTCGGAAGCCGCCATCCGTTGTCAATAGTGAAAAACGAGATGATCGACATTTTTACCCGCCTCGGTTTTACAATTGCCGAAGGTCCCGAAATTGAAGACGACTGGCATGTATTTTCAGCGCTGAATTTCCCGCCCGAACACCCGGCCCGCGATATGCAGGATACTTTTTTCATCGAAAAAGATCCGGATGTGCTGCTACGTACCCATACTTCGAGCGTTCAAATTCGTGTGATGGAAAAAACACAGCCGCCTATTCGTGCAATTTTCCCCGGACGTGTTTTCAGAAATGAAGCCATTTCGGCCCGGTCACATTGCATTTTCCACCAGATTGAAGGTTTGTATGTGGACGAAAATGTTTCGTTTGCCGACCTGAAACAAACTTTGCTGTATTTTGCCCGTGAGCTTTTCGGCGAAAAATCGCAAATACGTTTGCGTCCGTCTTACTTCCCGTTTACCGAACCTTCGGCCGAAATGGATGTGAGCTGCTCTATCTGCGGAGGCGAAGGCTGCAACGTCTGTAAATACACCGGCTGGCTCGAAATTCTGGGCTGCGGAATGGTTGACCCAAATGTTTTGGAGGCCTGCAACATCGACAGTAAAAAATACACCGGTTTTGCCTTTGGAATGGGCATCGAACGCATTACTATGCTGAAATACGGTATCAAAGACATTCGCCATTTCTTCGAAAACGATGTGCGGTTTTTGAAACAGTTTGAATCGGCCAATTAGATTAAAATTACCTCGCAATCCATTCTTCAGGATTAAGCTTTACGTTTTCCTTCCAGATTTGGAATTTAAGCACTGTTTTATCGCCGTCCTCGTTATCGGTGGCAACTGTTCCAATGGTTTGTTTAACGCTCACCTTATCGCCCGATTTAACCTGTACGTTCACCAGATTGGAATACACCGTGAGGTAAATCCCGTGGCGGATAATTACAGCCGTATTTCCGCCGGAAACCATGAATACGCGGCTTACCTCACCGGCAAATACCGATCGTGCAGTGGAACCCTGTGCGGTAGAAATATCAATTCCATTGTTTCGAACCTGAATATTTTTCAGTACCGGATGTTCATGAACTCCAAAGCGGTCGGTAATCACTCCCCTTTCAACCGGCCACGGAATTCGCCGTTTGTTCTGCTCAAATTGTCCTGAAACCAGCTTTTGTTCCGGTGTCATTTCATAGGCCGTGCCGGTTTTCCCGTCGTCTTTGGCTTTTTTCTGTGCCCTTTTTATTTCTTCTTCAATTATCTTCTGAATTTCACGGCTCAACTGGGCATCAATCCGTTGTTGTTCGCGCAGTTTCTTTTGAAAATCTTTTTGTTGCTGCTGAAGTTTGGTAAGGTTTTGTCCCTGTTGTTTTTTCTCTTTGTTTAGCTGGTCGGCTTCCCTTTTTTTACTTTGCAGGAGGGTTTCCTTCTCTGTACGCTGACGTTCCAGGTTTTTAACTTTTACCTGAACAAGATCCCGAAGCCATTGAATCAATTCGGCCTGTTTTTTACGGTATTCGGCGTATTGTCTCAAATACATCAGTCGTTTGTAGGCCTGGTTAAAGCTATCGGCAGACAGTAAAAAAAGCACCTTGCTGTAATTGGTCTGATTTCTCTGGGCGAATTGAATCATCCCTGCATATTCCCTTTTCAGTTCTTCCAAATCGGCATTCAGTGAACTTACCAGCCATGCATTCTGATCGATAAAATCGGCCAGAACTCCCACTTCCGAATTAATTCCGGTGATAAGGCTGGTACGCAGTTCTATCTGCTTGTTCAAGATTTTATACTTGTTCAGCGTTTGCTTTTCATTCTTTTTGGCTTCTTCGAGCAAGCGGTTGGTGTATTTGATTTCCTCGTTTGTTTTCTCCTTTTTTTTGCGCAAGTCGTCGAGCGACTGCCCGTATGAAGTAACAGACAGAACTACCAACAAGATTAACAGAAAGAATTTGCCAACTTTATTCATGACCGGTTTGGGTAAATTTTTCAGGTACTTTAAAACGAACTTCGTTCTCTTTTTCCGTCGAAAAATTGCTCAGTTTGAGACTCATTTGAATATTGTTTTCAGGACTAAGAAAATGAAGTAATATGTCGCCGGGATACAATTGCTTTTCAACATTTACAAAATCAGAAAATTCGACCTTTAAAAACCGTGAGTTTGCGGCATCATCCAACCTTATTTTCCGAAGTTTATATGTCAGCGGATCAATGTACAAGCTTTGTTTGACTGTTGTTTTCCCCGCCAGCTTTTTTGACTGCCGGGCCGCTTCGCGCATCTTCTGATTCGTTTTAAGAACTTCCATGGTTTTTACCGATTGCAGCACATACATTCCCGAATCAATGGAGGTTTCATAGTCGCGATCGTCGTCGTCCAGTGAAAAAACATTGTTGGAAATAATGGCATTAACCGTCTGGAAATCCAGTTCCATGCCAAGCATTTTGCTGAGGTTTCGGTAATCGCCCAGCATATAACTGTTCTCAAGATAATTGATGAATTTAACACTGTCGGGTGTAAGCCAAACCCTTGCCACCGGGAAGTTCATTTTGGTCAGCATCACCGTTATCTGTTTGTCTTTTTCAGCCTGAATAGTTGCCCTGAACGAAGTCTGGGTATTGTCATTGTCGAACAGGCAATTGATTCTTTTAACGGATAAATATTTGTAATCGAAGGCATTGTTTTCAATATTCTTTATCAGCTTATTTGCACTGATAGTATTTAGCCTTGAAGTAGTTGCAACACGGGCGGTTTTACATGATGAAAAACCAAGTAAAACAAAAAAAC
>JAUYEQ010000324.1 GCA_030691295.1 Bacteroidota bacterium | reverse complement strand
ATCATTCATAATTCATCATTCATAATTTCGTTGTGGGGAGAGCAGGATTCGAACCTACGAAGGCGTACGCCAGCAGAGTTACAGTCTGCCCCAGTTGGCCACTTTGGTATCTCCCCAATACAATGTTAGAACTTTTGATTTCAGAATTTCAGAATTTTCATGTTGAGCATCAGGTTGAAAAAATCATTCTAATACTGATCATTTTAATCTTCCAATCTTCCAAAGAGCCGAATCACAGATTCGAACTGTGGACCCCGAGATTACAAATCACGTGCTCTGGCCAACTGAGCTAATTCGGCAAAAAAAAGTGGGTAAGCTACCTGCATCGCACCGCTCAACTGTTTACCCTTGCTGCCTTCCGACCCTGGGGGAATTCAACAGGAGCTAGTCGTACAGGACTTACCCGGCGACAAAAGTAGAAAAATTTGACTTACCCGCAAATGAAATCTTAGCCCCCCTGTAATTTTTTTCGACCCTGACAAACTAACCATTTAGCGATCAATCAACTATTGATTGAAAAAAAGATAAACTTTATTTTTCGGACCATAAAATGAGCGCGAATAACGGCACAATCAATAAAATCAGATATATTTGTTTAATCACTAATCAAAAAAACTACTATGGAACAAAAATCAACATTTTGGAAATCAGCAATGATTTACGGCCTTTATGTCGGTATTTTTTTAACGCTTTATTCGGTTGTGGTATATGTTTTAGGACAATCGCAAAATAAGAGTCTGGCGTTTATACCATTTATATTGTATGCTGTCTGCATTGTTTTGGCTCAGATTTATTACAGAAACAACGAACTGAATGGCTCCATATCTTATGGAGAGGCTGTGGGTATTGGTGTGGCAGTCATGTTTTTCAGCGGAATAATCGCGACATTGTATAGCCTGATAATTTTCAAGATCGATCCAAGCTTGCTCGACCAAATCAGAATTGCCCAGGAAGAAGCATACATACAAAACGGAATGAGCGAAGAAATGATTGAGAAAACGATGGAGATGTCGGCAAAAATGATGACTCCGGGTTGGATGGCTATCATGGGATTATTGAGTTCTGTATTAATCGGAACTATCATATCTTTGGTCAGTGCAATCTTCATTAAAAAGCAGCCAAACGAAGATGCTTTTGAAGAGGCAATGGAAGAAGTAAAAACTGAAGACTAAAAGCAAATGGATATTTCCGTAGTTGTACCGCTTTATAATGAAGTTGATTCACTTCCTGAATTGACTGAATGGATTGACAAAGTTTTAAAAACCAATGACTTTACTTACGAGGTTATTTTGATTGATGATGGCAGCACAGATGGTTCATGGGAACTGATTGAGAAGCTCAGCCGTCAGAATCCTTGCATTAAAGGAATAAAATTCAGGCGCAACTACGGAAAATCAGCAGGTTTGTATTGCGGTTTCAAACAGGCTGAAGGCAATGTGGTAATTACCATGGATGCCGATTTGCAGGACAGTCCGGAGGAAATACCGGATTTGTACCGCATGATTACGGAAGAAAAATATGACCTTGTTTCCGGCTGGAAGAAAAAACGCTACGATCCGGTACTTTCGAAAAACATTCCCAGTAAATTTTATAACTGGACTGCCCGCCGGATGACAGGAATTAAAATTCACGATTTTAACTGTGGTTTAAAAGCCTACCGGAAACAAGTTGTTAAAAGCATTGAAGTGTATGGCGACATGCACCGATATATTCCTGTATTGGCCAAATGGGCTGGTTTTAAGCGAATTGGCGAAAAAGTTGTTCAGCACCAGGAACGCAAATTCGGGGTTACCAAATTCGGAATGGAACGTTTTATTCGCGGGCCGCTCGATTTATTGTCGGTTATTTTCATTTCGAAGTTTAGCAAACGTCCAATGCACTTTTTTGGTGTATTCGGAACGCTCACTTTTATGGTGGGATTTGCAGCTGCAGTCTGGGTAGGAGCACAAAAACTTTATCTCACCCTCAACAACCAACTGGCACCCCGCATTACCGACAGTCCTTACTTTTTCCTGTCACTCGCAGCCATGATTATTGGCACACAATTGTTCCTGGCCGGATTTCTTGCAGAACTGAATTTCCGTAATTCGTCCGAGCGTAACTCTTACCTGATTGATAAGACGACATAAAGATGGAAGATCAGCCCTCAAAAATATACCGTGATCTCACTTCAAAAGAAGAAATAGTCAACGGCATCACCCATGGCATCGGTGCGTTACTTAGTGTTGTTGCGCTCATTGTACTTATTGTTGTTGCCGGAAAAAGCGGCGATGCATTGCATCTGGTAAGTTTCTCAATTTATGGCGCTACACTCATACTGTTGTATTTGTCGTCAACTTTGTACCACAGTTTTTCTAGTCCGCGAATAAAGAACCTGTTTGCGCGTTTCGACCATGTTTCAATTTTTTTGCTCATTGCCGGAACTTATACACCTATTTTGCTCACCAGTATTGGCGGAGTCTGGGGCTGGTCTTTGTTTGGTGTCATTTGGGGTCTGGCACTTGTTGGGGCGGTAATCCGCTCCATTTATCTGCACCGTTTCCGCAAATTAATGGTTGCAGTTTACCTTTTGATGGGCTGGATGTTCGTTATTGCCGGCAAGCAGGTTTATTTGAGTTTACCATCCATTAGCCTTACTTTCCTCATTTTGGGAGGAGTTGCCTATTCGGTTGGCGTTATTTTTTACATGTGGCGCAGACTTCCATACAGTCACGGAATATGGCATTTATTTGTTCTGGCCGGAAGTATATTGCACTTCTTTGCCATTTATTTCAGTATAAATTTAAACTGAAATTCTCCTGATAAAATCCTTGTTGTTTTTTATTACTGCCACATTTGATGGTAGTTTTGGCTTGTGAATGGCAATTTGACGACCGGCAATCAGAATCTTGTTTTTATTGAAAGTCAGCGATAAATTGGCAAGGTACAGTTCCAGTTCCGGTTTCTCGATGGCATTGATAAAAGTAGTACATACAAAATTAAATTCAGTACTTCTTAGCAAACTGGCCAGATCACTGAATGGCAAACTTTGCCCCAGGTAAATGCATCTCAACCCGTTTTCGGCTGCCAGAAAATTAAAATATAACAATCCAAGTTCATGCAATTCGTCTTCGCGCAGAAAAAATAATACTTTTTTTTCTGAAAGATGATTGTCAAATTTTGCTGTTTCAACAATCAGGTGGTTTCTTATCAGGTTGGAAACAAAATGTTCGTGTGCAACAAAAATAGAACCTGCCTGCCACAACAAACCGATTCGTTCGAAAAACGGGAAGATCACATTCTGCATGGTTTTTGAAAATCCGTTTTCCTGAATTATTTTTTTTAGTAGTTGCTCAAATCCAAATGTGTCGAGGTTGACCGTGTGAAACAAAACCTGATCGATGTTTTTTTCAGGATCCAATAAATTTCTGTTTTGCCTTAATACTTCTTCCTGAAGTTTTGCATCGTCGAACGCGGCAACATTCGATATTTTATAACCGTTTTTGATAAGCATCGCTACATTCAGGATTCTCCTGACATCATCATCGGTATAAGAACGGATGTTGGTATCAGATCTGTTTGGGTCGAGCAGCTGATACCGTTTTTCCCAAATCCGTATCGTGTGGGCTTTTATGCCCGACAAATATTCAAGGTCTTTAATGGAATAGTGAGTCATTCTATATGATATTTATTAACGCTGTAAACACGCAAAATAAGATTTTGTTTTAAGTTTCGGTTGAATAAATAAACAAAAGACAAAAACCCAATTAGGTATGCAAACGGACAATCAAATAATTTCAGTATTGCGATTTTGGAACTTGGATTCTGAAATGCTATCTTCGTGCATCTCTTTAATTAAATCGAACTAACAGTAACCCGGGATTTGGACAATACCCAACACATAGAGTCGCTCTGTAAAAAGATAAGTCAGAATTCTGATCAGCAGGCATTCAAGGAATTGTACCTTGCTTATTTCGACCGGCTTTACAAATTTGCCTTTTCGATCCTTCATTCGGCTGAATTTGCAGAAGAGGCTGTAAACGATGTTTTTCTGAATATCTGGCAAAAACGATCGACTCTGAAAAACATTGCAAGTTTGTCCGGTTACCTTTTCATTTCAACAAAAAACACTTCCTTTAATTATCTCAGCAAATTCAGGAAAGAACGAAATACTTCGCTTGACGATGTTTTGGTGAGGTTTGAGGCTGACGAATTAACGCCCGAAACTGCTTTTTTTACTGCCGAAATTCGTAGTGAAATTGAACAGGCCATCAATCAGCTTCCACCAAAAACAAAGCTTGTTTTCCAGATGGCCAAAGTGGAAGGGATGAAATACAAGGAAATTGCCGATATTTTGAGTATTTCTGTCAACACCATCGACAATCACATTGCAACTGCGGTGAAAAAGTTGAGTTTTATTTTAAAAAACCTTTCGGAAGAGGATAAAAATCTCTTTCTTTTTCAGTTGTTTACAAAAAACATAAATAATAATTTAAAATAATTGGCCTGTCAACTGGTAGATTTTTCGGAAACACAGGTCTTTAACAATGAATTTCAGAATACAATGGAAACTATTTGGAGCATATTAGGAAGAAAATTGGAGGGTGAAGTTTCCATTGAAGAGGAAATGGCGCTGAATGAATGGCTGAATACATCGACCATAAACAAGCAAGTATATTTTCAATTAAAAGAACTCTGGGACCACAAGCAAGATCAAACAAACAATGCGCAAGCAATTGCGGCGTACGACAAGTTGATTAACCGAATTAAGTTCGCGGAAGTAACACAAACACAATCCAGGGTTCGACAAATTTCCTTCCGTGTTAATCAATTTGTAAGGTATGCCGCAATTGTCTTTTTTATCCTTTCGTTTGGCTATCTGGCCTCTTATTACATCTCAAACGAAAGTACTTCAGACGAATTCTGCACCATTTCAGTACCTAAAGGAAATAAATCGGAAGTTGTATTGCCCGATGGAAGCCGCATTTGGCTGAACAACAGCAGTAAATTGGTATATCCGAAAAAATTTAACCGCAAGTTTCGCAAAGTAGAATTGACAGGCGAGGCATATTTTGAAATCAAACCAAATGCAAAAGTGCCTTTCCTTGTTCAAACTTCCGATGTCAGCATCAAGGTTTTGGGCACAAAATTTAATGTAAGCGCTTATCCCAACGATAAATTTATTGAAACCACGCTTATCTCCGGAAAAGTTACTGTCAGGTCAAACGAAAATCCTGAAATTGAAAATACACTTTTACCGGGTGAAAGTATGTCTTTTGACAAAGTGAGCAACAGGCTTACAAAAACACAGGTTGATACAAAATTCTACACTTATTGGATGAAAGGCGAATTCGTTTTCAAAGACGAAAAATTTGAGACACTTGCCAAAAGGATTGAACGCATCTACAATGTTGAAATAACTTTTCAGGATCAATCGCTTAAAGAAAAAACCTACACCGGCGATTTTAAGGTTGACGATAACATTTATACCATTCTCGAAGTCATCAAACGATCTACTTCAGAGCCAATTGAATACATCACCGACCGTAATAAAATCATCATCAGGAAAAAATAGCGGAATTAGTAAAAAAAAGCACATATTTACAGGAGTATTGTTTGGGTGGAAACTTCCTGTGTTTATGAGAGTAAAACTTCTGTTATCTATTTTTCTGATTTTTTTCTCTGTGAAAATATTTTCGCAGGATAAAACCATATCACTAAATTTCAGGGATACACCCATTGAGAGAATCATTGCTGAAATTGAAAGGCAAAGCGGTTTTCGCTTCTTTTACGAACAATCCAGCATCAATCTCACACCAAAAACTTCTATTCAGGTGAAGAATGCTTCCATCCACGAAGTGCTCGACCAGTTGTTTTCCAATTCATCGTATTCCTACCAAATGATTGACAGGCACATCATTTTGTCGCAGGATAAGGTAATTTTTCCTGAAAATTTACAAAACAAATTGTCGCGCACTGTGAAAGGTTTTGTGACCATCAATGAAACTGAAAATATTCCGGGAGTTACCGTAATTATAAAAAATACTTACACTGGAACAATTACCGATAGAACAGGATATTACCAGATTGAACTTCCAATGAATGCGGACACTTTGGTGTTTTCATTTGTCGGCATGAAAACAAAGGAGGTAGTTGTTGGGCAAAAAGCGCAGGTAAATGTAAACCTTATTCCTGAAATTTTAAACGTTGATGAGGTGGTCGTCATTGGTTATGGCGATCAGCGAAAATCGGACCTGACCGGAGCAATTACTTCAATTGAGGTTGACGGGGTTCGCAGGATGTCGGTTTCTGGTATTGACCAGGCTTTACAGGGAAAAGCTGCCGGTGTGCTGATAACTTCCACATCGGGATCACCGGGTGGGGGGACTTCCATCCGGATTCGTGGAATTGGCACGGTAAACAACAATAACCCGCTGTTTGTGATCGATGGAATCCCTACGGATGACATCCGCTTTTTGAATGTAGGAGATATCGACAATATTGAAATCCTGAAAGATGCCTCAGCAACTGCTATTTATGGCAATCGTGGTGCAAATGGTGTAATCCTGATCAGTACCAAAAAAGGAAAACCCGGAAGCCCTGTAATCACTGCCGATTCGTATTTCGGCATAAACGATGTCTGGAAGAATCCTGCAATGGGCGACAGTAAACAGTTTGCAGGCATCCACAATCTGGCCGTAGCAAACGGGAACAACATTGAGGGCAACAATGCATATAAATACATTGAAGATTTTAAAGATCCCAACTCATTTACGGGTGGCACCAACTGGTGGAATCTCATTACCCGCAAAGCGCTTGTACAGAACCACCATTTTTCCATTTCCGGCGGATCTGAAGTAAACCGTTATTTAATGAGCATTTCTGCACTGAATCAGGATGGGACTATCAAAGGATCTGAATTTGACCGGATTACTTTCAGGGTAAACAACGAATATCAGCTTTCCCCAAAAGTAAAAATTGCTTTTAATACAAACATTAGTCAGGCACGAAGGCTCACCATTCAGGAAGACGATCTCGATGGTGGAATAGTTTTTACGTCCATTGTTCTCGATCCGGTTACTTCTGGGGGCGAAAGGCCGGTGAATGATCCGATACGCGTAAAATATGGCGAATTTTCCAGATGGTACGAGTCAATTTACAGTAATAAATACAATCCGGTAGCGCAGATCGGACGTTCGCTGAACAAATGGACACAGCTTCGCTTCTTTGGAAACATTTCATTTCAGTACGAATTATCCAAAAACCTTTCGTATCGTTCTACCTACGGAATAGACAGTCGTCGTAATGATTTCGATAATTTTCTCCCAACCTACTGGATGGACTCTGATTCGAAAAACGACATTAATCAGGTAGTAAAAGAATCAGGCAAAAATTTCGACTGGGTGTTCGAGAATATGCTTACTTACAAGCGCACATTCAATAACAACCACGATTTTACAGCCTTGCTTGGGATGACTGCCGAGGCCGGCAACTTCGATATTATTCAGGCTTCGAAACGGAATGTTCCCGGCAACGATGACTATCTCAGATATCTTAGCGCTGCTACTACCGATCCGAATGTTCAGGGCGACATATCCGATTATGCACTGATTTCGTATTTGGGGCGTATCAATTATTCCTTCCGGTCTAAATACCTGTTCACAGCTTCAGCCAGGGCCGATGGCTCTTCCAAATTTACGGGCGGCGAAAAATGGGGATATTTTCCTTCGCTGTCAGTTGGCTGGAGAATTTCAAGCGAGAAGTTTTTTACTGAAAGTTCAATGTCGCGAAATGTGGATGATTTGAAAATACGACTGGGCTGGGGGCAGGTCGGGAATCAGAATATCGACGACAATGCATTCAGAACTTTGATTGCGGGAGGAAATTCAAAAAGGTATTTGTTTGGCCATTCAATCGTTCAGGGATATGCACCCATCAACATCGGCAATCCGGGTTTAACATGGGAAACCACCGAATCGACCAATCTTGGTTTCGATTTTACTTTTTACAAGAACAAACTCTCCGGAAGTATTGACTTGTACAACAAAAAAACGAAGAACATGCTTTTGCGGCTGCCAGTTCCTTTATCAACCGGATTGCCCGGTTCGCCCTGGACAAATGCCGGGGATGTTATCAATAAGGGATTTGAGCTAAACGCTACCTACCGCAATAAATGGGAGGATCTGAATTACAGCGTGAATATGAATGTTTCCACTTACCACAACAGAATTGTATCGCTGGGCGGTGGTGAACCAATTATGGGAGGTGAACAGCGGCTTGGTTATACTACCAAAACGATGGTTGGGCATCCCATCGGAGAATTCTATGGTTACATTGTCGAAGGTGTTTTTCAGAATCAACTGGAAATTAACGAGGCCAATGCTCTTTCCTCAGAAGGAGAATATTATCAGGATATTTTGACCAGACCGGGTGATTTCAAGTTTAAAGATTTGACCGGCGATGGCAAAGTGACCGGCGAAGACCGCGGTTTTATCGGTTCGCCGCATCCTGATTTTACTTATGGCCTGACCTTTTCTGCAGAATATCAACAGTTCGATTTCAGCATATTTCTTCAGGGAGTTCAGGGCAATGATATTTTCAATGTATTTAAATACTATACCCATCAGAATACGGGGTATTTTAATTCTCCGGCCAACATGTTGCAGGAAGCCTGGTATGGCGAAGGAACCAGTAACTCACAGTTTATGATTTCTGCGAGTACTGCCAATAATAACCTTCGTGCATCGTCGTGGTACATCGAGGACGGATCATTTCTCAGGGTTAAAAATCTTCAGATCGGATACAATCTGGGTAAGGGGATCTGCCGGAAACTCTCGATTTCCTCTTGTCGTATTTATGTCGGGGCTCAAAATCTATACACATTTACGAGGTACAGCGGTCTTGATCCTGAACTGGCTGATTTGAGCGGCAGCCCGCTGAATTCAGGAATCGACTTTGCCAAATATCCGCAAGCAAGAACAATATTGACTGGATTAAGTGTAAAATTCTAAAGACAAAACACATGGACAGACGAATATATATACTTCTATTGCTTTTCATGATTTCGGGCTGCGATCCGGCCTTTATTGACAAGCCTCAACTTGCAACACAAACATCCGAAAATTTCTATAAAACCGATGATGATGCCATTAAGGCAGTTACAGCAGTTTATAATTATTTTCAGCAATATGATTTCGAAGTCAGTAAATTCGAGTTTGGCGACATTGCTTCTGATGATGCTGAAAAAGGTGGCGAATCAGACAATGACCGGCCATTTGTGAAAGACCTGGAGTATTTCCGCAGCCGTTCCGATAATTTGTCGTGCCGGGCAATGTGGAGTGTTTGTTTTACTGCCATTTACCATGTTAACAATACCGAAACGCAAATA
>JAUYEQ010000319.1 GCA_030691295.1 Bacteroidota bacterium | reverse complement strand
TCGGTTCTTTCTTTGTGTTCTGTTCAGGCGCTACACTGGTGTCGATGTTGCAGACAATGGTTCCAACGGCTACGGTTTCACCTTCAGAAATTAAAATTTTTATTTGCCCGCTCTCGGTGGCAGCCAAAATCAAAGTGGCTTTGTCAGATTCAACTTCAGCAATTTCCTGATCTTTAGATACAAGATCGCCATCGGCAACCAACCACTTGCCAATTTCTACTTCAGTAATGGATTCGCCGGGAGTAGGTATTTTTATTTCGAATAACATGTTTGGGTTTTTATTGGTTTAAGCTAATACTTTTTCTTCAAAAACAGAATCCAGTATCATTTTCAATCGTAAATTATGCTGATACATTAGCCCACCGGCAGGACTTGCACTGGCTGGACGGGAGATCAATTCGAAAGGCACAGTTGGCAAAAAACGTTGAATATGCTGCCATGCACCCATGTTCGATGGTTCATCCTGTGCCCAGATTATCTTTGTAACATGTGGATATTTTGCAATAATCGATTTTATTTGGTCTATCGGAAGTGGGAACAATTGCTCGACACGAACAATGGCGACATCCTGAATTCCTTCCTCTGCTTGCCTTTTGTGTAGGTCGTAATAGAGTTTTCCGTAAGTAAATACCAACTTCCTGATTTTTTCAGGCTTGCTAACCACATCTTCTATAATTTCCTGAAAATGTCCATTTGACAATTCATCCACCGATGAAGTTACCATAGGGTGCCTCAACAGACTTTTGGGAGTGAAAATAATCAGCGGTATTCGCACATTCCAGTGCATTTGCCGGCGAACCAAATGAAACATATTGGCCGGAGTTGTTGGAACTACTACCTGCATATTATTGTCAGCTGTCAGGTTTAAAAACCGTTCGATACGTGCACTCGAATGTTCGGGCCCCTGCCCTTCGTAACCATGCGGCAGATATAAAACCAGGCTGTTCATCATTCCCCATTTTTCGTATGCCGATGAGATATACTGGTCGAAAATTACCTGGGCAACATTGAAGAAATCGCCAAACTGTGCTTCCCAGATGGTTAAACCCTTGGGATTGGTGAGCGAATAACCATATTCGAAACCTAGTACGCCGTATTCGGATAAATGAGAATTGAAAACATGAAATTGTGCCTGGGTTTCGCTTATATTTTTGAGCGGGAAGTATTTTTCGTCGGTATCTTCAACCACAAAAGAAGCATGGCGGTGGGCAAAAGTTCCGCGCTCGCTGTCCTGACCACTTAACCTTACCTGAAAACCTTCTTCGAGCAAAGTTCCGTATGCAAGTAACTCGGCCATCGCCCAATCCATCCGGTTATCCAGTATCATCATCCGACGGTCCTCAACAATCCGGTCAATTTTCTTGAAGAATTTTTTATCCGCCGGAAGGGTATTGATTTTTTCAGCAATGCGCAGCAACTCATCTTTCTTAACACCTGTTTTAACCGGTTGGATCAGATCAATTTTCGAAGGATTTTTATAGTCAAGGTATTGATCTTTCAGGAACCGGCGAACTTTAACTTTGTCAATTTCTTCTGACTCTTTGTATTTCCCTTCAAGAAAAAGATCAAACTCATGGTTCAGTTTCGAAGTTTCAGCCTTGGTCAATGTACCTTGTCCTGCCAGTTTATCGGCATAAATATCGCGTGGATTTGGGTGTTTCTCTATCGCTTTGTACAACAATGGCTGTGTGAAACGGGGTTCGTCGCCTTCGTTGTGCCCGTATTTTCGGTAACACAAAATATCTATGAATACATCGGCATGAAATTTCTGCCTGAACTCCATGGCCAGTTTTACGGTAAAAATAATGGCTTCCACATCGTCACCATTCACATGAAATACAGGAGAACGCGTCACTTTAGCCACATCGGTTGAATAGGTACTCGAACGTGCATCCAAATAATTGGTAGTAAAGCCAACCTGATTATTAATGACAAGATGAATTGTTCCACCGGTTTTATAGCCAGCCAATTGTGACATCTGAATTACCTCGTAAACAATCCCCTGAGCAGCAATGGCAGCATCGCCGTGAATAACAATTGGAGCAACTCTGTTGTAATCGCCATTGTACTGACTATCAATTCTGGACCTAACCATTCCCTGAACCAGGGCGCCGACAGTTTCAAGGTGTGATGGATTTGGCATCAGGCTCAGCCGTACTTTTTTACCATGATCGGTTTCAACTTCACTTTCGTAGCCCAAATGGTATTTCACATCGCCAAGCGATAGGTCTTGTTCGTATTCTTTACCAACATATTCTTTAAAAATATGCTCATATGGTTTTTCAAGGATATTGGTCAGAACATTGAGCCTTCCGCGGTGCGCCATACCGATGACAAACTCTCTGATGCCCAATTCTGAACCATGTTCGATTACCGCATCCAAAGCAGGAATCAGCGCTTCCCCACCCTCAAGTGAAAACCGTTTCTGACCTACAAATTTTTTATGTATGAAACTTTCGAAACCAACCGCAATTTTCAAATGATAATAGATGTGATTTTGTTGTTCAGGAGTAAAAAACTGGGTATTCCGGGTCGATTCCATTTTCACTTTCAACCAGTCAATAAGTTCAGGATGCCTCATATAGACATACTCAACACCAATTGACTCACAATAAGTAGCTTCCAGATGTTCAATGATAGCGCTCAGCGTAGCCGGTCCTATTCCGATGTTGTTACCAGCTTTAAAAACAGTGTTGAGGTCAGATTTTTGAAGACCAAAGTTTTCGATATCCAAAGTTGGCAGGTATTTCCTGCGCGACCGGACAGGATTGGTTTTGGTAAACAAATGCCCCCGCTGACGATAGCCGTGAATGAGGTTCAGGATTGCAAATTCTTTGTCGATTTTATCGTCGTGAACCGAATTTTTCGAGTCATCGAAATTTTTGCGGGCAAACTCAAATCCGGCAAAAAAGTTTTTCCAGCTTGCATCTACCGATTCAGGATCAATAAGATATGAAGAATATAATTCTTCAATAGCAGCGATTTCCTGGTTACCCACTTGTGAAAATTTATCCATGGTTGAACAATTGATTTTTCAGTTTTTTAAAGTAAGCATTAAATGTAACAAATTGCAATTGTAATTGATTCAGTCTGTCACTATTCAGATTCCACAAAAGAACCAATAAATGCCCAACTTGTTTATATAAATATTGACAGACAAAGCAAATT
>JAUYEQ010000312.1 GCA_030691295.1 Bacteroidota bacterium | reverse complement strand
AGCGCATTGGCAATCTTTGTTTTGACTTTCATCTTTTCGGCAAACGACTCGAAAACAAAATCATCATTGGTAACAACCAACAAATCAATATCGCTGTCTGCTGATTGTGTACCTTTCGCGTACGAACCAAATAGAATTACCTTGAATACATTTAATTTACTGAAGGAAAGGTTAATGTGTGATATGATTTCATTTTTTGTCATAAGGCAAATGTAATAAAAATATAAGCGAAAGTTATTTCGGAATACTTGGAAAAGCAGCGAGTTAGTGGTATAAACGAAATTCGATCTGCAATCGGCGAGAGCTATACTTATTCCGAAATCCGGTTTGTGATTAAATATTTGGAGGCGAGACGATAAAAATTAACCACATAGGCACTAGAACACATAGAAAATAATTGTTTAATTCTAATGTGACCTATGTGCCTATGTGGTTTTTAATAAATATTTCTTCCTTTTGCTGTTTTTTCGAAAAAGTTTCTGAAATTAACCGTCTGATTTTGAACTAAACCAATCTTCAAACCAACTAACCAAACTCACATGGAACTTCAGCAAAAAACATTTTACACCCGTTTACTTATTACCATCCTTCGCGTTGCCATTGGCTGGCACTTTTTGTACGAAGGAACCGCCAAAATTCTTCAGGGAAACTGGACTGCCTCCGGATTTTTACTGAACACTTCAGGATTTTTCTCCGGATTTTACCATTGGATTGCAAATTCACCGGCACTGTTAAATATCAGCGATTTCCTGAATATGTATGCACTTTTATTCATCGGGCTCGCGCTTTTTATCGGACTTTTCAGCCGGGTTGCCGCACTTTCCGGAGCATTGCTGCTTACCTTATACTATTTTGCGTACCCGCCTTTCGGCAATCCGCTGATAAGCGCTTCGGATGGCCACTTGTTCATTGTTGACAAGCTGTTTATCGAAGCTGCCGCCCTTCTCTTTCTTTTCTTCTATCACGAAACGGGTTACAGCATTGATGCTTTTATTTCGACGTACCGAAAAAGAAACAAAGCACCAATTACTGAACCTGAAGCAAGTACATCGCGTCGCGAAGCTTTGAAAAATCTGGCAACTCTTCCGGTTTTGGGAGCAATGGGCTGGGGAGCTGTGAGTAACTTTAAAACGTATGGTGTTGATGTAATGTCGGGTGCAACCATTCAGGTTAATCAAACCGCGTTGAGCGAGCTTAAAGGTGAACTTCCCAAAGGAAAAATCGGGAAACATGAAATCAGCCGGATGATTGCAGGCGGTAACCTGATTGGCGGATGGTCGCATGGTCGTGATCTGATTTATACTGATACCCTTTTCAAGGCCTACAACACCGAACAGAAAGTGTATGAAACACTTTTACTTTCTGAAAAAGCTGGAATCAACACCATCAACATTGGATTTCCATCGAATCCGCTTCTGGCCAAATACAAAAAGATGACCGGAAGCAAGATGAAAGTAATTACACAGGTGGCTCCAAATCTGGACTGGAAAGGACTTGATAAAGTTGGACCGCACACGGACAAAAAACTTTTTTTTGAGAACATTGACAAGGCCATCGATTTCGGAGTTGACATCATCCAGGTGCAGGGAAACTGGTGCGACTGGCTGGTGCGCGACAACAAAATAGAGGTGATTGACGAAATGATCAATCACATTCGTCAGCAAGGATACACCGCCGGTTTGGGCGCTCATTCGGTTGAATCGCTCATTGTCTGCGCCGACCAGGGAATCATTCCTGATTATTACATGAAAACGATGCACCACGATCAGTACTGGTCGGCTCACCCACGCGAAAACCGCGTCGTGTTCGAAGTTGACGGCAAAAATTACCTCGATCACAACAGGTTCCACAACAACATGTTCTGCCTTTTTCCAGAAAAGGTAATTGATTTTGTGAGCAAAACCACTGTACCGGTAATGGGCTTTAAAGTATTGGCCGCCGGAGCCATCGAACCCAAAGACGGTTTTCAATGGGCATACGACAATGGCGCCGACTTTATTTGCGTAGGAATGTTCGACTTTCAGGTGGTCAGCAATGTAAATATTGCCATCGACTGTTTGAACAAGAGCAAACGGACAAGAGAATGGTACGGGTAAATCGTAATGAACATGGCAGGGCTTTGTTGTAAATGGCTTTAAGTCGCGATTAAAAGAACTTAAAGCCATTTATAGAAATGTGGCTTAGAAATAGTTTGTAAAAACAAGTACTTACCCGGACTTGTGCAGAACGAAATTAAGATGGATGCACTTTTCAAAGCATAACTCTTTTATACTTCCTTCAGCAAATTCAGCAAATCGACCGTCGATAAACGTGCGCTTTGGTCGGTGCCATCTAAAAGACTGTCGGCCAGATCGCGTTTGGTAGAATGCAATTTCAGGATTTTCTCCTCAATCGTATTTTTAGCAACCAGCCGGTAAATGGTCACCGGGCGCAATTGTCCAATACGATGAGCGCGGTCACTGGCCTGATCTTCAATGGCTGGATTCCACCACGGATCGAGGTGCAGCACATAATCGGCGGCAGTGAGGTTCAATCCCAATCCACCGGCTTTCAGGCTAATCAGGAACAATTCGCCTTTGCCAGCCTGAAAAGCTTTCACCGCCAATTGACGGTCGGGAATGGAAGTTGAGCCATCCAGATACTGATAGCTAATACCTTGCTTGTCCAGTTCCTTCCGCACAATAGCCAGATGCATCACAAACTGGCTGAATACCAATGCCCGGTGTTTGTTTGCCCGAAGTTCCTCAACGATCTCGAAAAAAGCTTCGAGTTTGGCAGAAGGCAATTGTATATCTTTGTTTACCAGCGCAGTATTACAACAGGCCAGCCGAAGTTTGGTAATTTCAGCCAGGGCTTGAAGGTGTTGCTGGCCATTGCCGCCACCATTATTCTCGATGGTATTGATCGCCTCGCGCCGCAAGGCTTCGTAAAATGCCAACTCCTTTTCGCTTAAAGTAACCGTGTGAGTAATTTCAGTTTTGGGTGGCAATTCATCGAGTACCTTGTTTTTTGTACGGCGTAAAATAAAAGGCGTAATCAGTTTTTTCAGGTGGTTTTTCTGTGCCTGAATTTCGGTTTTCACATACCGGTCGGTAAATTGTGGCAAAGTACCCAGCAGTCCGGGATTGCAGAAATTAAACAGGTTCCACAATTCGCCCAAATGATTTTGAATGGGCGTTCCGGTAAGTGCCAGTTTGAAATCGGCCTGAATATTCATGGCCGCTTTCGACGATTTGGTCTGGGTATTTTTGATGGCATGAGCTTCGTCTAAAACGGCCATCGCCCAGTTGATTTTCGAAATCTGCTTGTCCTCCGATTGTAGCAAACCGTAAGTAATTACCAGCACATCAAAAGCTGCCAGCGAAGTAAAAGCATTGTCCCGTTTGCCCTGTTTCAGGTTTACAATGTTTAAGGTGGGTGCAAATTTCTGAAGTTCGCTGCCCCAGTTTGGAACCACAGAAGCCGGACAAACAACCATAATCGGTCCATTTTCCGCTAAATGAAGCATCATGGCAATTGCCTGAACCGTTTTTCCCAAACCCATGTCGTCGGCCAGACAGGCTCCGGCGTTCCATGTTTTCAGGCGCGTCATCCAGCGGAAACCCTCTTCCTGGTAAGGGCGCAATTCTGCATCGAGCGTTGCCGGAACCGGAACATCAACGGCGGAAATTGATTTGATCTGCTTCTGAAATTCTTTCCACGATTTATCGGTTTTGAAAGAAGCAGCCCGACTTGTTATTTCCTCCAAAGCGTGCGATGCAAACCGATTGACC
>JAUYEQ010000301.1 GCA_030691295.1 Bacteroidota bacterium | reverse complement strand
TTGAAAATGTAAAATTAAATAAATATTCATTTATAAATTCCGCCATTCAAGGAGCACAATTGATGTATGAACGCAAATGAAAACAGACTTCGAGATTGGATCGAAAAAGCGGATCATGATTTAGGAACTGCGATAGGGAAGAAGCAATTCAAATTGCAAAGGGTTTTGAGAGTTCCTCAAGATTTTTATTGGATTTGAAATAGGATAAATCCGGCTCTTTTGTATCAATAAAAAAAGCGAAACCTCAACCTTGAGATTTCGCTTTTTGCATTTTCTATATTTCTTAAACTAAAGTCGTTTTTTAATCGCTTTTGTGGCTTCTTCAAAGCCTGGTTTTTCGAGCAGGGCGAACATGTTCTTTTTGTAGGCTTCCACTCCGGGCTGATCAAAAGGATTCACTCCCAAAGTGTATCCGCTTAACCCGCAGGCCACTTCAAAGAACTGGATCAGCTGACCAAGGAAATACTCATTCAGTTTTGGAAGTACAATCTGAATGTTTGGAACTCCGCCGTCAACATGCGCCAGCATGGTTCCCAGTTCGGCCATTTTATTCACTTCGTCAACACGTTTTCCGGCGAGGAAATTCAGTCCGTCCAAATCGGCTGCATCAGTTGGAATGCGTACTTCGCGGTCGGGACTGGCAACCGAAACAACGGTTTCGAACAAAGTGCGTTCGCCTTCCTGAATGTATTGACCCATTGAATGCAAGTCAGAAGTATTGTCAACCGATGCAGGGAAAATCCCCAACCCGTCTTTGCCTTCACTTTCGCCATAAAGCTGTTTCCACCACTCGGCTAGAAAATGAAGTTTGGGATTGTAGTTGACGAAAATCTCCACCTTTTTTCCGTTTTTATAAAGTTCGTTGCGAACGGCTGCATATTGAGCTGCCAAATTTTCTTCGAAAGGAACTTCCACGCCGGTTGCATGTTGCATGTCAACAGCGCCCTGCACCAATGCGCGGATATCGAAACCAGCAACGGCTATGGCAAGCAAACCAACCGGAGTCAGCACAGAATAACGTCCGCCAACATCATCAGGAATAACAAAAGTTTTGTAGCCTTCGATGGTAGCCAGTGAGCGCAAAGCGCCTTTGCTGGCGTCGGTAATGGCCACAATACGTTCGTTGGCTTCCGCTTTCCCGTATTTATCTTCAATATCCTGTTTCAGTAACCTGAAAGCCAATGCAGGTTCGGTGGTTGTTCCCGATTTGGAAATCACCGCCATTGCGAATTCTTTGGTTTTCAGCAACTCGCGAAGTTCGAACAGGTAATCTTCGCTGATATTTTGTCCGGCGAAAAGGATAAACGGACTTTTGCGTTCTTTCAGATGAGCGAAACTGTCAGAAAGAGCATCAACAACTGCTTTGGCTCCGAGGTATGAACCACCGATGCCAATTACCACAAAAATGTCGATGTTTTTGGCTACCAGTTTGGCGGCTGTTGCTTCGTAATCAGCAAGTTCAGCTTCGCCTATGGACGTTGGCAAAGTGGTCCATCCGAGAAAATCGTTTCCTTTTCCGGTTTTGTTTGAAAGTGCCACATTGTGACTTTCAATCGCTTTTTTGTATGAAAAAATGGAGTCTTTTGAAATAAAATCAAAAGTCTTCTCAAAATTTAAGGCTATTTTTTCCATTGTGATTTTATCTAAGATTTTCAGTTAACAATCTGATTTCGATGGCGGGGGAGATGTTTTCGTACAAAATATTGTAAACGGCTTCGGCAATCGGCATATTTACCCTGAACTCT
>JAUYEQ010000298.1 GCA_030691295.1 Bacteroidota bacterium | reverse complement strand
TATTTGGTGGTGGCACAGAAACTTTTCGCAATACCGTGGAAGGAAGTAGCTATCATTGTAAAAAAATGAACATAAAAGCGGCTTATCGGAACACGGTAAGCCGCTTTTTTTTTGAGAAGCCCCCTTCTTATTCCCCAAAGGGGGAAAGGCTGGAAGCTTCGATTTCGAAATTTCCATACCCTGAAGGGGTAGAATATGAATAACCCGGGGTAAACGAGGAACGAGTGCAACCCCGGGAAAAGAAACGAACAGAATGCCGTCCGCGAACAATGTTGTTCAAAGCAAAAATCTGGTTGCGGACGGAATGGCATTAGGATTATTAAACAAACAATTACAACAATTACAACGATTACAACAATTGTAACAACATACAACATGAAAACCATCAACGTACAAGTCAGCGTAAAAAAGATACTTGCCGACACCTTAACTCCGGTGAGTGTTTACCTGAAATTCAGGGATTTATTCCCGAATTCCATTTTGCTCGAAAGTTCCGATTACCACGGACATGAGAATGCCTATTCGTTCATCTGCATCAAGCCAATGGCCTGCTTTACAGCCGATGGAGGTGAGATCATCATCGAATACAATGGCCGGGAAAAACTGGCCAAAACCATTTCTGCGGAATGTCGGGTTGATCAGCAGTTGGATGCTTTTTTCAAGTCGTTTAAATTATCAGGAGAAACAGAAAACCTGCCTGCAAATGGTTTGTTTGGTTACATTAGCTACGATGCGGTGAAATATTTCGAGAAAATCGAGATTACTTCCGAAGCCAAAGAAGCTTATTCTGTTCCGGAAGTGAAATACTGTTTTTACAAGTACATTGTGGCCATCGATCATCACAAGGACATGATTTACCTGATCGAAAACCTGATGGAAGGCGAAACCAAAGAAATTGGCCAGATTGAATCGTTGCTCCGGAACCTGACTTTCTCGCCCACTCAATTCGACACGGTAGGACCAGAAGTTTCGAACATCACCAATGAAGAGTACAAATACATGGTTAGTAAAGGCAAGGAACATTGTTTCCGCGGCGATGTTTTTCAAATTGTACTTTCGCGCCAGTTTTCGCAACCGTTCAAAGGCGATGAGTTCAATGTTTACCGTGCTTTGCGCTCTGTAAATCCTTCACCGTATTTGTTCTTTTTCGACTACGGAACGTACCGCATTTTCGGTTCGAGCCCGGAAGCTGAACTTCGCATCAAAAAAGATCGCGCCATCATCAACCCGATTGCCGGTACTTTTAAACGCTCCGGAAACGACGATGAAGACCGCATTTCAGCAGAGCGTTTGTGCGCCGATCCGAAAGAAAATGCAGAACATGTGATGCTGGTCGATCTGGCTCGCAACGATTTGAGCCGCAATGCCAGCGATGTACGGGTGGACAGCTACCGCCAGGTTCAATACTTTTCGCATGTCATTCATCTAGTTTCAGAAGTTTCAGGAAAATTGCCCGACAATACCAATATGCTGACTGTTTTGGGCGATTCGTTTCCGGCCGGAACTTTGTCGGGTGCGCCAAAACACCGCGCTATGCAGTTGATTGACACTTACGAAAACCAGCGCCGAAGCTATTATGGCGGGTGCATCGGTTATCTGGGATTCGATCAAACGCTGAACCATGCCATCATGATCCGGTCGTTCCTGAGTAAAGGCAATACGCTTTTTTATCAGGCAGGTGCCGGCATTGTGGCCGATTCGCAGGAAGAAAGCGAACTTCAGGAAGTGAACAACAAACTGGGCGCATTGAAAAAGGCGTTGGAAATTGCGAAAGAGATAGGCTGAAGCCCCACCCAAACCCTCCCCGAAAGGGAGGGCTTAAAAAGCGAAACCATTAAAAGATAGAATAATGAAACAAAATTACAACCATTTAGAAAAAAGCGAAGCAAATCACCCCTCCTTCGGAGGGGCAGGGGGGAGGCCGTCCATAGTAGTCATAGATAATTACGATTCGTTCACTTACAATCTGGTGCATGCCATCAAGAAGATCTCCGGTTTGCAGGTTGATGTGTTCAGGAACGATCAGATTGCATTGGAAGACCTGGAAAAATACGATAAAATTGTACTGTCTCCAGGCCCCGGAATTCCCGAAGAGGCCGGATTGTTGCTTGACATCATCAGGAAATATGCAGCTACCAAAAGTATTCTTGGCGTTTGCCTCGGGCATCAGGCAATTGGTGAAGCATTTGGAGGTACGCTGACCAACATGAACCGAGTTTTGCATGGCATTTCAACACCGGTTACCAAAACCGAAACCCACACAGCATTGTTTGAGGGATTACCGGAAACATTTCAGGCTGGCCGGTACCATTCATGGATTGTCAATGAAGCCGACCTTCCAGAGTGTTTGCAGGTAACCGCCTACGACGACAAAGGTATGATCATGGCGATGAAACACACCGATTACAATGTTGAAGGCGTTCAGTTTCATCCAGAATCGGTGCTGACACCTTTGGGCGAAAAAATGATTGAGAACTGGCTGAAAAAAGAATAAGTCACAGTGTTCAATCGCAGTGTTCACTGACTAGCCAGCAACTGGCAGCGGCAACTTGGAACTTGGAATTTGAAACTTGGAACTTAATATGAAAGATACATTAAATCACTTATTTGCAGGGAACTGCATGAATAAATCGGAAGCTCACCAAATGTTGGTTCGCATTGCTGAAGGGCAGTTTTCGGATGCCGAAATTGCTTCGTTCCTGACCGTCTTCCGGATGCGCCGGATTACCGCCGCAGAGTTGGCCGGTTTCCGTCAGGCATTGCTCGAATTGTGCGTGGCCATCGACCTTTCGGAATACAATACCATTGACGTGGTGGGCACTGGCGGTGACGGAAAGGATACTTTCAATATTTCGACACTCAGTGCGTTTGTGCTGGCCGGGGCAGGAATTAAAGTGACCAAACACGGCAATTACGGGTTGTCATCAGTGAGCGGATCGTCAAATATGTTCGAGTATTTTGGCTATCAGTTCAGCAACAATCCGAATAAATTGCGCCGAGAAGTGGAAGAAGCCGGAATTTGCTTTTTCCATGCTCCGCTTTTTCATCCGGCCATGAAAAGTGTTGGTTCGGTGAGAAAAGCAATGAAGGTAAAAACGCTCTTCAACATGATGGGGCCGATCATTAACCCATCTTTTCCGAAGAACCAGTTGGTGGGCGTGTACGATCTGGACGTGATGGATTTGTATCAGGAAGTTTTCAGGGAAAGCGGACAAAATTACCTGATTGTTCACAGCCTGGATGGTTACGACGAGATTTCGCTGACTGGCGATGCGCGTTTCGTGTCAAATCGGACCGAGGACAATCTTTCTCCTGCTGATTTTGGTTTTTCTCCGGTCAAACAGCAAGAGCTTTATGGTGGCGAAACAGTTGCTGATGCCGCAAAAATATTTAAAAGCGTTTTGGAAATGACAGCAACCGACGCACAGAAAAACGTAGTAATTGCCAATACCGCGTTGGGAATTTACTGTGTTTATCCTGAACGGTCGTTGGCTGATTGTGTTGCCGAAGCCTCCGAATCATTAAAGTCAGGAAAGGCATTGGCTGCATTTAAAAAATTGATGGAACTGAACAGGAAATAGTGTTCAGTGTTCAGTCGCAGTCGCAGTGCAGTTTGCAGTAATTAATATCGAACAAGAAATAAGAAAATAATAATCACCAATATCGAATCACCAATATTCAATATCCAATCCGGACTTGAAACTTGGAATTTGGAATTTGAAACTTGATTTATGACAATACTTGATCAAATAAACAACCACAAACGAACTGAAATTGCTGAGGCAAAAAGTAAAGTTTCGTTGGAGCAATTGAAGGAATCGCCGTATTTTAAGCGGAAGACCAACTCGTTGAAAGCTGTTTTACTGGCCGAAGGTGCTAGTGGCGTGATTGCCGAATTCAAAACACAATCGCCATCGAAAGGAGTAATTAATGCCGAGGCAGAAGCTTCGGAAGTAACTGCTGCATACATTGCTGCCGGTGCCAGCGGATTGTCGGTTTTGACTGATGAGCGCTTTTTTGGTGGCTCGTTCGAAAATCTGGCGTCGGCACGTTGGGCCAATAAAAATACCCCGATTTTGCGTAAAGATTTTATGCTCGATCCGTATCAGATTTACGAAGCCCGTGCACATGGCGCCGATGTAATCTTGCTGATTGCCGAAAGTCTGAGCAAACAATTGTTACTCGAACTAACCGAAACCGCCAAAGAAATTGGCTTGGAAGTGTTGGTGGAAGTTCATAGCGCTGAAGAACTGGAGAAACTGAATCCGCTGGTTGATCTGGTGGGAGTAAACAACCGTAACCTGAAAACTTTTGAAGTGGACATTCAGACTTCGGTTCGCCTGAGTGAATTGATTCCGGGGCAGT
>JAUYEQ010000296.1 GCA_030691295.1 Bacteroidota bacterium | reverse complement strand
ATGAAACAAAATAAAATGACATTCTTTTCAGGAAAAAATTTCTGAAAGATGAAAGAGATATGATTTGAACGGCAAAATCATGGACTTGATCTTTTTATTCAAATGCAGGAGAATCAAATTGTTTTTTAGTACGATTGATGTATATTAGTTGTTTCATTATCAGGCATTAAAACAAGTATTGTTTGCATTAACACATATTTGTATAAAATTCCAATTACAATTTAAACATTCAAATCCCGTTAGTGTTATTACATCAAAACTTTTGTTTAATGATTGATTATATATTCTTAAACACTTCTCTTACATTATTGGCAGATCCGTCCAATCTGATTAAGTACGGGGGAATATTTCTTCTGCTGGTGATAATTTACCTGGAAACTGGTTTTTTCCTTGGATTGATCTTGCCCGGTGGCGATTACCTGATTTTTACAGCCGGCCTGCTTTGCGGAACTCATTATCTTGATATGCCTTTGCCCATTTTGATGCTTACCATGATCGCAGCGGCTGTGCTGGGCGATTTTACCGGTTTTGCAAAAGGTAAATGGCTCGGTACTAGGCTTTTCGATAAACCAGATGCAAAATTTTTTAAGAGGTCATATCTTGAGAAGTCGAGAGCGTTTTACGAAAAGTATGGTGCTTTTGCCTTTATTATAGGTAGGTTTTTGCCGGTGATCCGTACAATGATACCTATTCTGGCGGGTGCTAATGGGTTCCGTTTGGTGCGGTTCAGTTATTTGAATATACTGGGCGCCATTATTTGGATCGGAGTACTTACTCCATTAGGTTATTACCTGGGACAAGCCTATCCACAATTGTTAAAATACAGTATATGGTTTTTGTTGGGGTTCATAATAGTTGCATCATTGCCCACAATTAAAATACTAAATCCATTTAAAAAGAAATAGATACACCTATGTACTTAATCCAAAAGTTTACACATAACCTTGTTGAGTCGGGCATTTTTAGGTATTTTATCTTGTTCTTGATTTTAACTTCCGGAGTAATTGTCGGACTTGAAACTTATCCAACGATCAACAGCCAATACGAAGGCGTGTTCCATATTATCGATCAGGTAATTATATACATCTTTTTAGTGGAAATCGTCTTGAAACTATTGTCAATGGGGCAAAAACCCTGGGAGTATTTTCAGGATCCATGGAATGTATTCGATTTTATAATTGTAGCAGTCTGTTTCATTCCAACCTTCGATGCCCATTTTGTGGCAGTTCTTCGAATGGCCCGTATTTTAAGGGTATTCAGGGTCATATCCATTTTCCCAAAATTGCAAATTTTAGTAAATGCCCTGCTAAAAAGTATTCCTTCAATGGGTTATGTTGTTGTTTTGCTTTTCCTGATATTTTATATTTATGCGGTAATGGGCAGTTTTATTTTTGCAGAAGGAGATCCGGTACACTTTGGTTCATTGCATCTTAGCATGATTACGCTATTTAAAGTACTGACCCTCGAAGGGTGGACTGATATACTCAATATACAGATATACGGCTCGACAGATCCAAGTGCAAAAAATGCGTTGGAAGAAGTTTCCTACTGGTCGTTGGCATACTTTATTTCGTTTATCCTGCTGGGAGCGATGATTATTATGAACCTTTTTATTGGAGTGATTATGACTAGTATGCAGGAAAGCCATGCAGAGCTGGAGAAGGACCTTTTACAAAAAGAAATGGCCGGATCTGGAACTCAGGGGGTAGTAAAAAATCTGGAATTCAAAATTGATGAGTTAAAAAAAGATATTCAGAAATTAAGCGAACTATTAAACAAGCAATAAAAATTGAAAACTCAATTCATTCAATTTGTATTCTCCACAAGAACAAAATTCAATATTTTGTTTCAGAAGTGGTTTTTTGCTGCTACTTTTGTAGGAAGTTGTATATCAACAATCAACAAATCACAATCAACAAAAATTTAAATCATGAGTTTAAAATTTAAAAAATCATTGACATTTATTGCACTGGCCATTTTTGTGGCCGGTGGAATCGTTTCATGTACACCTGCTAAACCTGCCAAAGAAATTGGTTTGCAGTTATGGTCGGTTAAAGACGACATGAAAACAGATGCAAAAGGCACTATCGAAAAAGTTGGCGCCATGGGTTACTCGTTTGTGGAGGCCGCCGGTTATGGTGATGCTAAATTCTATGGAATGGAACCTGCCGATTTCAAAGCTTTGGTGGAAGCCAATGGTATGAAGTTCTTAGCTTCACATTGCGGACAGGCTGTTCCTGATTCAGCTGGCTGGGAAGCTTCGATGGCATGGTGGGACACTTGTATTGCTGCCCACAAAACTGCCGGGGTAAGTTACATCGTTCAGCCTTTTATGGACAATGTTGGCTATGAAAGCCTTGCAGGAGTTCAGCGCTATTGCGACTATTTCAATGCAATTGGCGAAAAATGCAATGCCGCCGGAATTCGTTTCGGATACCACAACCACGATGGAGAATTCAAAGAAGTTGAAGGGCAGATCATTTACGATTACATGCTCAAAAATACAGATCCTGCAAAAGTGATGTTTCAGCTCGATTTATTTTGGATTACCGAAGGTGGTAAAAATGCCGTTGATTATTTCAAAGCTTATCCTGGCCGTTTCGAATTGTGGCATGTGAAAGACAAAGCTGAAGTTGGCGCCGGTCCGATGGATTTCAAACCAATTTTCGAAAATGCAGCATTATCAGGAGTGAAAAAAATCATCGTTGAAGTGGAAGAATACAATTTCACTCCGATTGAAAGCGTACAGAAATCGCTTGAATTTCTACAAAGTGCTGAATACGTAAAATAAACGGATTCAAACTAAGTTATTAGGGATGATTCTATATTGTAGTAAAATTTGCATAGATAATAGAGTATTTATCTATTATCTATGCAAATTTTACTACATTTGATGGTGATTAATCTAGTATAGTATGAATCTACTGGAGCAGTTTGGAATTATACCCATCGATTTTAATACGCTGAAAGCCGTATTTAGTGAATACAGGTATCCCAAGGATAAGGTATCTCTTATGGAGAAAAACGGGGAATTGATTCGCCTTAAAAAAGGCTTATTCATTGTTTCGCCCGATATACATCGCATGACAATTTCCAAAGAGTTGATCGCGAATCACCTTTACGGTCCGTCCTATATCTCATGTGAGAACGCACTATCTTTTTATAAGCTTATTCCGGAAAGGGTTTATACAACCCGTTCCATAACCCTTAAACGGAGTAGGAGCTTTTCTACTTCCCTTGGTAATTTTGATTATGTTTCAGCACCAAGGGGTTACTACCAGATTGGAATTTGTCAGGAGATTGTCAATGATCGGTACGCATACCTGATTGCATCGCCTGAAAAGGCAATCTGTGATATGATTATGACAACTAAAGGTCTGCGGTTGCAATCCGTAAAGGCGATGCAGATTTATCTTGAAGAAAATTTGCGAATTGATTTTTCATCTGTTGCTGCTTTCGATATCCAAATAATTAGGCAGTGTATAGATGCCGGAAGGAAAAAAACAGAGCTTACACAATTGTATAAACTTTTGGAAAGATGAGCATATTTGACCAGATGTTGTCCCGATATGAGTTAAGAACCGACGACGATTATATCAATGCCCAGCACGAGGTGATGCAGCAGGTTACACTTGCCGGGTTATACCGGGGCGGGTTTTTCAATAAAGCTGCTTTTTATGGAGGAACCTGTCTTCGGATTTTTTACGGAATTCAGCGATTTTCTGAGGACATGGACTTTTCCCTAATACAGTCAGATGCGGATTTTAAACTTGAAGCTTATTTTGAGCCAATAAAAATTGAATTTAACGCGCTGGGCAGGGAGGTATTGATCAACAAGAATGAAAAGAAAAACCAGACGAATATTGAATCTGCGTTTTTAAAAGACGATACGGCCATCTATAACGTGCAGTTTAGAACGGAACGGAATATTAAAATCAAGATTGAAGTCGATATAAATCCACCTATGGGATTTTCAACAGAACACAAATTTTTATTGCTCCCATTCTCCTTTATGGCTCGTTGTTACACATTGCCTGACCTATATGCAGGCAAGATGCATGCATTGCTTTTCAGAAACTGGAAAAACCGGGTAAAAGGGCGCGACTGGTACGATTTTGAGTGGCATGTCCGAAACAATACGGCATTAAATTTTGAACACCTGAGACAAAGAACCAGCCAGTTTGGATCACTCGGACAGGAAGAATTAACAAGGGAAAACTTTAGAAGGCTGCTCAAGGACAAGATTTCAGCAACCAATATGGAAATGGTAAAAGCCGATGTCAGGCCATTTATTAAAAATCAGGGAGAGATGGACATATGGTCAAAAGAGTATTTTATACATCTGGCAGACCTGATTCAATTTGGAAAATCAGGTGAATAATCTGATGGTTTTTAAGTGGATTGTCGTATCCTTAAATGGCCTGCGTGAGTTCTTTCAGGTATGCTTTTATTTCCTCATTTACCAACGGCGCTAATTCTTCGAAAACCCTTTCATGATATCCGTTTAACCAGTTGATTTCTTCCGGATTCATTAAGCTTTTATCGATGGCAGTGGTGTCAATCGGGCAAAGGGTGAGGGTGTCGAATTTCAGGAAATCACCAAATTCGGTGGTTTCGGCTTTTTGGCAAACAATGAGATTTTCGATTCTGATGCCATATTCCCCAAGCCGGTATAGCGCCGGTTCGTTTGAAATCACCATTCCGGCTTCAATTGTCCGGTCGTTAAATTCCTGACGGATGCTCATCGGTCCTTCATGCACATTCAGGAAATAACCCACGCCGTGCCCGGTTCCGTGGCCATAATTCATTCCATGTTGCCACATATCTATTCGTGCCAGGATGTCTAGGTGATAACCGCGCGTATTCACGGGAAATTTGGCCATCGACAGCGAAATCATTCCTTTCAGGACCAATGTGAAATCCGTTTTTTGCTGTGCCGTCAATTCTGATAATGCAATAGTTCGGGTAATGTCGGTTGTTCCATCCAGATATTGCCCGCCGGAATCGAAAAGCAGGAAGCCGTTTTTTTCGATGGGCAAGGCATTTTCTTCTGAAACATGGAAATGCACTATCGCTCCGTGTTCTTTGTATCCAACAATCGGGAAGAAGCTGATGCCTTTGTAATCGGGTTGTTTACTGCGAAATTCAATCAGTTTTTCAGCAACGGTGTATTCTGTTACCGGAGTATTACCCAGATTGGTTTTCAGCCAGTACAAAAATTCAAGCATCGCAACACCGTCTTTTCGCATTGCATTGCGAATGTTCCTGATTTCTGCTTCGGTTTTGATGGCTTTTAACCTGCAAGGAATCGACAGACCTTCAATTACCTTGCAATGCTCCGGAATGGTCTTCAGTATGGCATGGTTGGTACGGTCGAAATCCAGCAGAATTTGCGAATTTTCCGGCAATTGTTGCAGAAATTCCGGCAGTTGCGTATATTCATTTATCTCAATTCCTTCAGATTGAAGTATGTTTTTTAGTTCCGGCGAAAGCTTTTTGCCATCGATAAAAAGAATGGTATTTTCTCGGGAAACGGCAGCATAAGCCATAAAAACCGGATTGCATTCCACATCGTTTCCACGCAGGTTAAAAGTCCAGGCCAGATCGTCTAATGCGGTAACGATTTGCATATTGGCTCCTGATTTTTCCAGTTCTGCGCAAATGGTTTCAATTTTTGTTTGGCGATTGGTGCAGGCAAACTTCAACTCATGTTCATAGATCGCCGAATCGGGCAGGGGAGGGCGGTCAGTCCAAATGTCTTTGAGTAAATCGCCGGATTCTTTCAGGAAAATTCCGGATTGATTTAGACTATTCTGTAGGATACGAAACTGATTGACAGAAATACACGATTCGTCGGTTCCGACCTTTGAGTTGGCTTTCAGGTTTATTTTTAGCCATTCAGCAGGTTCAGGATAACCCGGAGTTCGCATTTTCACGAGTTCAATTCCGGTTCCCGAAAGTTCTTCGTCCGCCTGAAGAAAGTAACGCGAGTCGGTCCAAAGAGCGGCTTTCTCGTGGCTAACTATGACCATTCCGGCGGAACCTGTAAACCCTGAAATAAAAGGCCGCGTTTGCCAATGTGCAGGCAAATACTCACTTATATGCGGATCTGTTCCATAAATAATGATTGCATCCAGACTGACTTCCTGCATTTTTGAACGCAGGTCGCTGATTTTTTTTCTAATAAGTTCCTTCACGTTGAATCAATTCTTTGATGATGTTTTTCATGGAAATGGACGGCAATTCTTCCAGATCAACATCTTCGGGTTTATAGAATTCGAAGGATGAAATGTCGTCCATCGCTTTCATTTTATGCAAGCTTTCTGTTTTTGCCAGAAATGCCAGATCAAGCGTGTAAACTGAAAATCCGGAGAAAATATATTCGTTTGGATACGAACAAATGTATTTCAACGAATGTATTTCAATGCCTAATTCTTCCTGAATTTCTCGTATGGCAGCCTGTTCTGCTGTTTCCATCGGATCGATAAAACCTCCGGGCAAATCGAGTTTCCCGAAATGTGGCTCGATGGCGCGTCTGGTGAAAAGCAGTTCGCCTTTTTCATTGAAAAGCAAAACCGCCACTGCCGCCGACGAATTAACGAAAAAATTGAATGAACAGTCTCCACATTTAAAAGATCGGCTGCTTGTTGCCGGAAAGTTGGCCGATCCGCAGTGTGGGCAAAACTTCAGGACATTAACCGGTTGAGTGTTTGAGTGCATGATGTGTTTTTTTTAGCCCCCTCTTTTGGAGGGGGTTGGGGGAGG
>JAUYEQ010000292.1 GCA_030691295.1 Bacteroidota bacterium | reverse complement strand
TTACTGGGATTATGTGATCGGAATCCTGCTGATGTCGATGCTATTTTCGTTTACGATGGGAAGTAACGGCGAGCAGGGTCGTGGTTTTCTTGAAGATATTGGTCAGGCTGAAATGGGCAACATTGGCAATGCCTTGCTGGGCGGAATCATTTTCAATGCAGCCAATATCCTGATTGTTGCAGCCATTGCCATTGCAGGCATGTCGGTAGCTTTTCCCGTAGGAATCGGAATTGCTTTGGTGCTTGGCGTACTCGTCAATTATATCGCCAATCCGCAAGGAAATGCAATGTGGTTGTTTGTTGGGGTGACGGTGGTTACGGTTGCCATTATACTCGATGCATTGGCTTATAAAAAGAAATCGGCGCAATCGCAGAAAGTCCCGACTAAAGGAATTGTACTGTCAGTAGTCGGAGGTGTTATGATGGCCCTGTTCTACCGTTTTGTGGCCAGTTCGATGGTTACCAATTTCGAAACTCCCGAAGCTGGCTTACTGACTCCTTACACTGCAGTATTTATCTTTTCTGTAGGAATTCTAATCAGTAACTTCGTTTTCAATTCCATCCTGATGAAAAAACCTTTTGAAGGTGTTCCGGTTACCTATTCCCAATATTTTGCCGGAAGCCTGAAGGAACATTTCACTGGCATTCTTGGTGGAATGATCTGGTGTGTAGGAATGACCTTCAGTATAATTGCTGCAGGAAAAGCAGGGTTTGCCATTTCTTACGGATTGGGACAAGGCGCAACGCTGGTAGCAGCTTTGTGGGGAGTTTTTATCTGGAAGGAATTTAAGGGATCAAAAGGAACAACCGGATTACTGGCAACCATGTTTTTGCTGTTTTTTATCGGCATCGGAATGATTATTTATGCGGGTTTGTAGTTTTGTTTCGGGATCGTTTTTATCCAAAAATCCACAGTATGTTTTGCTGTGGATTTTTTATTTTTCCATTTCGCTCATTCAGATGCACTGATTGGTAGTTGAAACCCATGATTTAGAAAGTGGTTGGGTTTCAGGATAGGAATTTTTCTGCCTTTGGCTTAATTTTGATTATTATCTAAAATTAAATCATGAATTCAGCAAGCTCATTTAAGGAATTTTACGAATCCTCTTTTTTAAAGGGAGAAAATCCGATGTTGGCAAAAAAACTTACTGAAGAGTTCTTTGCTGACTTTATTCATTATACTCCGTTAAAGTTGGAATTGCTGGAATCTTATCTTTCAGGAGGCCAGATAGAACAGTTTTACATTTTGCTGCCTGATTTGAAATATCTCATTGAGTTTTCGGATGATTTGAACAGATATTGGCACCTTTTGCGAGCTTATTCCGGTGCATTATCTAAATTAAAAAATGATCTTTCGGTAAAAGGAGCCAAAAATCTATATGCATATTACTTCAGTAAATATGGCGATCGAAGGTTTTTGCGCAACGAACATTGGTTTGAAAAAAAGCGATGGGAATTTCTTGATGAAATCCAAAATATTTATTCTGAAGATCAATTGAGACAATTTGTAATTCATTATCAACGAATTACAAAGGAAAACATGACAATCTATACTTCGTTTTTAATGTTGTTCATCAAAGATCTTGAAAACCTTAATATGCCACAAATTACCATTCCCTCAATAGATAAGGTGAAGTGAGTATTGCTGAATTTTTTTTATTTCTCGCTTTTTTACTGCTAAAGTCTAAAACCAATTTACTTTATGCTTATGTTTGTCGTTGGTTAATTTTATCCAGTATAAATTAAAATTAATTGTTGCTGAATTAAAAATACAATCATGCGCGAACTTACTGAACTGGAAATACTTGTAGCCGAAGACAATCGAATTAATCAACGAATTGCAATTCTGACTTTTAAACAGTTGGGAGTTTCTATTGATATTGCTTCAAATGGTCTGGAGGCATTGGAAAAGTATCGCAAAA
>JAUYEQ010000085.1 GCA_030691295.1 Bacteroidota bacterium | reverse complement strand
GTTTTTTAAGTTCCTCGGTCAAAGCCAGAAATTCATCTTTTTTCAATTCTATAAAGCGACCTTTGCTTTTGCGGTTCAGTGCAAGTAATTCTTTCAGGCTGAGAACAGTTGCTTCATCAATGTTCAATTCCCCTTCCAGTTCAAACCATTGTCCTTTTCCTTTAATCCGGAGACTCAGGTTTGCAAACGAAGCCGATTTCTTCATCCTGAAATGTTCTCCCTCCGGCCATTCAACAACAGCAATATCAGTGTTTTCATTCAGGATTTCAAGTAATCCGAGACAATCGTAAGGATCAGAAAAAAGTTCCGCCTCTTCAATCAAATCAGCATCGATAAACGCAGAAACCGCGTTGGTCAACTTCATGGCATTGGCATTTTCAGCTTTCATATTCCTCAAGGCCTGACATCTTTCGCCGTCAACCATTCCATAAACCACTTTTCCGCCCATGCCGGGTTTCACGTAAGGCGGCTCAGTACCCATAGGTTTTACGAACATCTGCGCTTTTAAACCATCACCCATCGGTACAATCTGTATCCTGATGCGCGAATCGGCTTCAATTGATTTCAGTTCAGCGCTTCCGTCATCAAAATCCGAATGAACAGTCATTACACCACTCAGGCTCGAAACCGCTTCGATGAGTTTATCTTTTCCTTTTACCGGGATGGTTATTCCCTGGTTAATCATCCGGATAACCGAATGTTGCTGCGGAGTCAGCGTAATTAGCTTAAAGCGGGTTTGGGTCTCTTTCACCAAAACAGAACGTTGGTCCGTATTGGCAATATTGGTTTTCAGTTTGATTCCATATTTCCCGATTTCTGTACTAATTTCAGGCTGCGCTTTTATTAACTCAACTGAAACGGAAGGATTTGAAGATAAAAACAGCAACGGGTGGCCACACAGCTCATTGATCGCCTTGCTAAAGTCAAGGTTGTATTCAGTCGCTCCGTAATAGCTTGAATGAAATGTGACGGCCGATGCGATTCTCCGGTCCTGTTCTGTCAAGCCGTCAACCTGCTGATCTTTAAGCTTTTTAAGCGCAATATTTCTCCCCATGCTCCAGATCCCTTTGGCATTTATAGTTTGTAAAACGGGCTGGATGTAGCCTTTTTCAAGATCAACCAGATAACAAACACGGGCAGTTCCCTGGTCTTTCTTTTGTGTCCCACCAGTGCCTTTGGTCAGGATCAACAATCCTTCGAGCAATTGCTCCCATTTCTCCGGAATGGTGAACCTGCTCATCAGGCATGGCAAATTTTTAGTTTCAAGTTCTTTGGGCACAGGAAAAGTATCAATACTAAATTCAGATTTTTCGATAATAAAGTTAATCTCACGCAAAAACAGCCAACGTTTGGCAAGGCTCAATTTATAAGCTGTATTTTGAGCTACCATTTGCAATCCTGCACTTAACTCTCCATTAATCAGGTAACTTAAAATCAAGTAAAAAACAGATTTAAAACCGGTTGTTGAGAAATAGCTTGTTGTATTTATCTGTTTAAATTTTGATTCTGCCTGCGCCAAGTCATTTCTCAGGAAATATAGAAGTGGAAGAAAAAAATGATCGTCGCTGAATTTGCTTCTCGATTTTTTATTAATCGCAACTTCAAGCTTCTTTTCGTTTACACTTTTAGGATTTAATGCAAAATTTAGCCAGTATAGAAATTCAAAATAGAGGTTAAACTCCAATTTTGGCATTTTCATTCCGTCCCTGTCGGTAATTTGTGCTTTTTCGTAACAGTCCGCCGACAATTTAAAATTTCCCCTGAATAATTCAATCTGAGATTTTAGAAGTAACGAAGCCGTACTATTCGTGTATTTCAGCTGTTTTTCAGCTTCGTCAATCTTTCCAAGCTGAAAAAGCATCTCCGCTTTTTGAATTTTAACCTGATCAAACAATCCTGCAAAGGTCGCATTCCGGTCAAAGAACCTGGAAACAGAGCCAAAATCCTGAAAGTGCAAAACATTCATCAATTGTACAGCATCCAACAATTCGTATAAAAGAACTGGCGATTGCAGGAAAGCGTGATCATATTCAGGATTGAGCAACATCTCCGAAATCAGGGGAGCGGCTTCAATTGCTTTTGAAATCAGTCGGTTGGCGGCATCCTTGCTGAATCTGCTTTCTCCTGCATAATATCCAAAAAGAAAATCGCGGATGTATTCAGTCACCGGAATGTGCCCAAATGGATTGTGCTCCTTTTGAATTTTCCGCAAAAGATTGCTGTACCTTTCTTCTTTGATCAGCTTTGGGAAAAGCGCAACTTTCAGACTAAAAGGAATATCATAACTTGTTACCGACAACGTTACCAATTGCTTATCAACCAAAGTATTCAGCACGCTTTGATATTCCTTCTGGGTTGCTTTATTCCCGGTTTTATCCTGAAGATATTTGAGCGCATCGTACTTTGCCACACCCGAAAACTTAATCACAAATACATTGAGAACATTCTTGTGTAACTCTGGCAGGGAATGGTATGACTTCAATAAGTCAGCACTTTTTACTTCCATAGAATTGTTGAATTTTCAATTTCGAATATTGGCCGAAGATAAACAATAGGGAAAATACAGCCGCATTTGGAAATAAAATTTCTCCCGAAGAATTAGTGGCAGATTATTAAAATTCGCATAAATCGATTACTGGATTGGAAATGAAACAATCTTTTTCGCTTTTTAAATGTTGTTGCGTTTTCAAAATGATTTTGATTCAATTATTAGTAACTTTGCCTTTCAAATAAAAGCCAAAAAATCATGTATTATATCCTGAGATTTCTATTTCTGGCAATTCTTATCATTTTATTTTCCCCATCAAAAGCCCAGTTACTCACCATCAAAGATGCCGTTAATCAATCCATCCAGAACAATGCACAGATCAACCAGATGCGTTTGCAGTTGGATCAGAAGAAAGAAGAATGGCGAACTCAAACCGGTATTTCTTCTCCTGAAATCAGTTACATGAAAGAGGGTATCAACAACAAAGCTGCTGATCCTTTTCAGGAACAACGCCTCAGTATTTCGCAATCGGTTGACTTCCCGCTAACTACTTCCTACCGTTTGAAAGCCTTGAAGGAGGAAGAAAAAGCGATGGAATTCATTATTCAGGAAGAGGAGCGAAAAGTAAAAGCTGGTGTAAAATCGCGCTACATCGAAGTCATTTATGCACTTCAGCTTCAAAAACTTCGTGACCAGCAACTCAAACTGGCCACCGAATTGTACAACGCTGTTTATACCCAGTTCGAAACCGGTATGGGAAATGGCATGGATTTGACCAAAGCCGAATTGCAGGTGGCCGAGTCCAACAACGACATCGACGCTGCCCGTAGTCAACTCCATCAGGCCCGCTATTCACTTTTTATGCTGATGGGATTACCGCCTGAAAATCAGAAATACACCATCGAGTTTATGGATACGCTGCAAAGCAAAGATGTGGAAATTTCGCAGATCACGGCATTGTCGGTTTTAACGGAACAACCATCATACAAATCATCGGAAAGGGAATTGGAAGCATCCGGCTATTTCCTGAAAGAAGCCAAAAGCAACATCCTGCCCGACATTCGGTTTAACCTCTACAAGCAGGATTACGGAACAGGTTACAATTTTAACGGATTTGAGCTTGGCCTGAGTTTCCCGATCTGGTATCCGCTGGAGCATAAGGGAAGGATTAGGATGAATCTGGCACACCAGGAAGAAATTCAGTGGAAGCAAAAAGAAATCAGGTCGGGCGTGAAAGAACAAATTGAACATGCCTGGCATAGTTACGAAGTAAGCCGCTCGACCATAAAACGATACGACGAAACCATACGAAGCAAAGCCGAAAAACTACAATCGCTCACCCTGAGCGCCTACCGATTGGGCGAAGTGGATTTGCTGAACCTCATCAATGCACAGCAGATTTACCTCAACAGTCAGCAACGTTATTTATCGGCCTTGCACGATTTTTACATCCAACTCGTTGAACTCGAAAGATTCCTCGATTTAGAACTTGTTTATTAACCAGACATCCATAACAACCATTTCTCATGAAACGATACCACTATCAAATTACCGCAATATGTATTTCCTGCCTACTCCTGCTGGGTTCTTCGTGCGGAAGCAAAACTGAAACAAAAGCAAAAGAACAAACCTCTGCTGATTCGCCGCCTTCGGTTTCAGGAGTAAAACCTGAAAATCTGGTGAAACTTTCGGCAAAAGAACTGGATGAGCTAAAAATACAAACCATTGAGGTGAGCAGCAGCGCTCTAAATTACAGCATTGCCGTTCCGGGCGTGGTTTTTCCGGCGCCAAATCATGTAAGCATCATCAGTACGCCAATTGACGGACGCATCAGCCGCATCTCGGCACATGAAGGACAAGCTATCAGGCAAGGACAGGAAATGTTCAGTATCGAAAGTCTTGAATTTGGGAATATGGTTTCCGAATACATTCAGGCAGTTTCAGAAGAAACCTTTCAAACTTCAAGGTTTCAGCGGCTAGAGCAACTGGTGGAGCAAACCATCAGTTCAAAAAGTGAACTCGACCGCGCCCGTTCCGATTTCCAGCGCGCCAAAACATCAGTAATTGCAGCGGTTTCGAAACTGAAAGCCATTGGTGTTCCGGAGAAAGAAATCAACGCATTTAAAACGGCTGAAAGTATCGACCCGACACTAAAAATTCATTCGCCCATCAGCGGGATTATGGATCAGCGGTCGGTTGAACTGGGGCAGTCGGTGAATGCCCTGCAAATGCTTGCCCGCGTGCTCGACATCAGCCATGTGCTGGTTCGCGGCTACGTTTCGCCTGAAGATGCCCGTTTTATTAGCGCCGGCGATTCAGTAAAAATTCTGCGCCGCCAGAATGACACGTTCGAAATGCGGGCTCTGGTAACTTCGGTCAACCCCGGACTCGACGAAAATAACCGCTCGGTAGTGGTGAATATTTTGTTGG
>JAUYEQ010000283.1 GCA_030691295.1 Bacteroidota bacterium | reverse complement strand
CATCCAGTTATCGGTATCTGCTCCAAATTTGCCAATCGAAGAAGGGGGTGCACCCACAAAACGGATGTCATTGTATGTTTTGGTGAGTATCAAATAATATTGATTGCCTCCGAAGTAGGAGACTATCCTGCCTTTTAGATATTTGTTTTCGCCCACGGCTTTGGTTGACAACTGATCGGATATTGTTTTTAAAGCATCTTCTTTGGCTTTTGGATCTGTTGCCGCAGCCATCGCCTCCGTTACTACTTTTGTAACATCTTCAAACCGGTCGAGAAAAGTAACAGTCAAGCCTTTGGCCGGAAGTTCTTCTTCACGGTTCTTTGCCCAGAAACCTGTTTGCAGGTAGTCGTGATCGACCGCACTCAATTTCTGAATGGCCCCGTAACCGCAATGGTGGTTGGTTAAAACAAGTCCGTCTTTGGAAATTATTTCGGCAGTACAGCCGCCGCCAAACTGCAATATTGCATCTTTTAAACTTGACTTATTGATGTCGTAAATATCTTTTGCAGAGAGCTTAAACCCTATTTTTGACATTTCTCTACTGTTCAGCTTTTGAATCAGTGGCAGCATCCACATTCCTTCATCGGCACGCAAAGAGTTAACCGACAAAATGAGGACTGAAAGGAATAATAATCCGGATTTTTTAATGTTCATCATGGTCAAAGTTGATTTTGGGTTTTTAAATTTTGGGTCCGGCAATAATAACAATAAAGTGCAAAGATAAAAATGAGATATATTTGTCTTTCTTTTACCTTCGTACATCCAAAAATTCACAGCTATGAAAAATCTAAAATTAATTGTCTTATCCGTATTGACTATTTCAATACTTGCATCGTGTTCAACCAAACAGGAAAAAATGGAAAAACGACTCAGGGAATTTCTGACTGCTTATGACGCAAAGGTCATTCCACTATACAAAGAATCGGCGCTTACCTCGTGGAATGCCAATATCTCCGGAAATGATGCCGATTTGGCGATTAGTGAAAAAGCTGCATTCGAACTTGACAAATACTTCACCGACAAAAAAGCATTTGCGGAACTGAAGGAGATCAAAGAATCGAATGCAGTAAAAGATTCGCTGCTGCTGCGTCAGTTGGATTTAATCTATGATAGTTATCTGGGAAAGCAGGTAGATACAAGCCTTATTGCCACGCGGCTTGCAATGGAAACTGAAATAAACAAGAAGTACCTGAACTTCAGGGTGAAAGTGAATGAAAAGGAACTATCGGACAATCAGGTGGAAGATGTGCTCAGAAACTCGACTTCAAACACTGAACTTCAGGCAACATGGGAAGCCCACAAACAGCTCGGGCCGGTGGTTGCCGAAGACATTATCAAATTGGTAAAACACCGCAATCTGATTGCAGAAAACCTTGGGTTCAGCAATTACCACGAAATGAGCCTTAAACTTTCGGGCCAGGATCCGGCTGAAGTAACTGCAACTTTCGACGAACTAGACAATCTGACTAAAGGTAATTTTGCACAGTTGAAAGGCGAAATTGATGCTTATTTTGCAAAAAGGTACAAGATAGCAGTGGAAGATTTGCAGCCATGGCACTACCAAAACAGGTTTTTCCAGGAAGCTCCGGAAATCTATCCGGTTAATTTTGACAAATACTACAAAGACCAGGACCCGGTTAAATTGGTCGCTACTTTTTATGACGGCATCGGACTCAATGTTGACGCCATTCTTGCAAAGAGTGACCTCTACGAAAAACCCGGAAAGAACCAACATGCTTTCTGCACCGATATCGATCGTGAAGGTGATGTGCGCACACTCGACAATATTCGTCCCGATTCGTACTGGATGAACACCATCCTTCATGAACTCGGACATGGTGTTTATTCATACTACAACGACCGGTCGCTGCCTTTCACACTTCGGGATGCCGCCCACACTTTTACCACCGAAGCAATCGCCAACATGTTTGGTCGTATGGCTACTAATCCTGAATGGATGCTGAACATGGGAATCATCGACTCAACCGAAAGCGCAAAGATTGCTGAAGATAGCCGCAAGGCACTCCGGCTCCAGATGCTTGTATTCAGCCGCTGGGCACAGGTGATGTACCGTTTTGAAAAGTCGATGTATGAAAATCCGGATCAGGACCTGAATAAATTGTGGTGGGACATGGTTGAGAATTACCAGATGATAAAAAATCCTGAAGGCAGAAATATGCCTGACTGGGCAACCAAAATTCATGTTGCACTTTATCCCTGCTACTACCACAATTACCTGCTGGGTGAACTTCTTGCTTCGCAACTGTACAGCTACATGACTGCCAATATCACTCAAAAGCTGTCGCTGGTTGGCGAGAAAGCTGTGGGAGACTACCTCAGGAAAAACGTATTTCTCCCCGGAGCCAGGTATTCGTGGAATGAAATGATAGAAAAAGCAACCGGTGAAAAACTAACTGCAAAATATTACGCCAAACAGTTTGTTGAATAAAAATTGCATAATTAAATGTCAGCCAATAAACGCCCGTTAGGTGGACGTTTATTGGCTGACAAATTTTTTAGATCGCAATCGTTGCGCCCATAATTTTCAAGAATTCCCGTATAAAAGCTGGATGGGCTGGCCATGCAGGCGAAGTAACCAGATTACCATCTACAAAAGCTCCGTTAACCGGAATATTCTGGAACTCTCCTCCGGCCAGTGTTACTTCCGGGCCAACAGCAGGATAGGCGGTTAGTTTTCTGCCTTTTACAACACCGGCGGCAGTTAAAATCTGAATCCCATGGCAAATTGCAGCAACGGGTTTATTTTCAACAAAAAAATGTTTGCCGATTTCTATCACCTTCGCGTTTAATCTCAAATATTCAGGCGCCCGTCCTCCCGCAATTACCAATCCGCTGTAATCGTTTACATTAATTGCTTGTTACTGAAAAAAATCTCACCCGAATAAATTATGATTTAATATTATTCCGTAACTTTCTAATCAATTATCTCACTGAAAATTAAACAACTAAAATTGCACGATGAATTCTCCTATTCTGTATTACCTTACTGAATTGATTTTTCCAAATCTTTGTGTGACCTGCGGTGATAAGCTGATTGAACAGGAACTGTGGATTTGCCTGCATTGCCTTCATCATATTCCGCGAACAAATTTCCACCGTGAGCCGGAAAATCCTGTCGCCCAGCTTTTCTACGGAAGGGTGAGAATTGAACATGCCACTGCATTTTTTCATTTCAGCAAAGGCAGCAAATATCAATCGCTGCTGCACAACCTCAAGTACAAGGGAATGAAAGAACTGGGTGCGGAAATCGGGAAACAGTTCGGGATTGATTTGCTGCAATCGGAAAGCTTTACCTCAGTTGATATAATTTGTCCGGTGCCGCTTCACCCCCAGAAAGAAAAAAAGCGCGGGTACAATCAAAGTTGGTGGATTGCTTCAGGAATAGCCCAACAGATGCAGAAACAACTTTCAGACGACAACCTGAAACGGATTACTGCAACCGAAACACAAACGCGAAAAGCCCGTTTCGAGCGGTGGCAAAATGTGGAAGGAATTTTCGAATTAACAGATCCGGAAGCTTTCTCCGGAAAACATATTTTGCTGATTGACGATGTGGTAACAACCGGCTCAACGCTCGAAGCCTGCGCTCAGGCAATCATTTCCAAAACTGACGCAAGGGTAAGCATCGCCACCCTTGCAACCGCCTGATTATTTTACTCATAATTTCGTACTTTTAAGGCAAATTAGGCCAAATGAACAATTCAGAAATACAGATATTCAAAGCCCAGGACGGCACTACTGAAATACAGGTTAAACTGGAGAATGATATGGTTTGGCTAAATCTGATGCAATTAACTGAACTTTTTAAAAGAGACAAGTCGGTTATATCCAGACATATAAGCAATATATTTAAAGAGGGAGAGCTTACTGAGAACTCAGTTGTTGCAAAAAATGCAACAACTGCAAGTGATGGTAAAACATACTTGGTCGAATATTTTAACCTCGATGTGATTATATCTGTTGGCTATCGCATAAAATCTCAAAGAGGAACTCAATTCCGCATCTAGGCCAATAAGATTTTGAAGGATTACCTGATCAAAGGATTTTCAATCAACGAACAGCGATTGAGGCAACAAAACGAACAATTACGTGAACTTCAGGAATCAGTGAAACTACTTCTTCAGTTCCCAGCTTACACCATCTTTGCCATCCTTGATATCAAAGCCAATCGCTGCCAGTTCATTGCGGATTTTATCCGAAGTTGCCCAGTCTTTGTTGGCTTTGGCATCCATGCGAAGTTTCATCAGCAGATCAACTACTTCGTTTAAAACTTCGCTCCTGCCGGAATCCGCCTGATTTTCAGCTTTTAATCCAAAAATATCGAAAACAAAAGCGTGGAAAAGCGATTTCAATGCATCGCGATCTGCCAGTGTAATGCTGGTATTTCCGGCAGCAACTGAATTAATGATTTTTACACCTTCAAACAAATAACTCATCGCAATTGGGCTGTTCATGTCATCGCCCATGGCAGTATAGCAATTGGCAGAAAGTTCCACAATATTCACTGAAGAAGTTTCAGAAACAGGCAAGGTTTCAATTTTGGCAACAGCCTTCATCAGTCGTTCCAATCCTTTTTCTGAAGCCTGAAGCGCTTCGTTCGAGAAATCGAGTGTGCTGCGGTAATGTGCCTGCAACATGAAAAAGCGGATGGTCATTGGGCTGTAGGCTTTTTCAAGTAGCGGATGATTGCCGCTGAAAAACTCTTCGAGCGAAATAGCGTTTCCGAGCGATTTGCCCATTTTCTGCCCGTTCAGGGTAATCATGTTGTTGTGCATCCAATAGCGGACGGCAGGTTTCCCGTGAGCCGCCTGCGCCTGTGCCATTTCAGCTTCGTGGTGCGGAAAAGTCAAATCCATTCCACCACCGTGAATGTCGAAAGTGTCACCCAGATATTTGCAGCTCATGGCAGTACATTCCATGTGCCATCCCGGAAATCCGTCGCTCCAGGGCGAGGGCCAGTGCATAATGTGTTCGGGCGATGCTTTTTTCCAGACGGCAAAATCCAGTCCTGAGCGTTTTTCATCCTGCCCATCGAGTGTTCGTGTATTGCTGATCAGATCTTCGATTTTGCGGCCTGACAGTTTTCCGTATTCATTTTCGCTGGCGAATTTCTCCACATCAAAATACACCGAACCGTTGCTTTCGTAAGCATATCCGGAGTCTAATATTTTCTTTACTTCTTCGATCTGCTCAATAATATGTCCTGAGGCGCGGGGTTCAATGCTGGGTGATTCCAGATTGAGCAAAGCCATTGCCTCGTGGTACATGTTGGTATATTTTTGAACCACTTCCATTGGTTCCAACTCGTCAAGTTTGGCTTGTTTAGCGATTTTGTCCTCGCCCTCGTCGGCATCGGCAACCAAATGGCCCACATCGGTAATGTTGCGCACATAGCGAACTTTGTAGCCAATCTGTTTCAGGAAACGAAATACCAGATCGAAACTAATCGCAGAGCGGGCATGACCCAAATGGGGCGGACCATAAACGGTTGGTCCACAAACGTACAACCCAACTTTGCCGGGAACGATCGGTTCAAAAACTTCTTTTTTGCGGGTAAGTGTGTTGTAAATCTGTATTTCCTGAATCATGGTTGTTGATTTTTTGATGCTGCAAATGTAAAAATTATTGATGAAATGGGGGAGTGAAAGTTCCAATATTCCAAAATGGAATAATAAATCATATTCTATAATATTGCAATAAGGAATATTTAAAAAATTATGAATAGAAATGATTACAGCAAAAAGAGACGTTATCTTTCTAGTAAATTGATTGAAGCGCGAGAGAAAACAGGATTATCACAGAAACAAGTCGCTGATAGTAAGATTGTTTCACAAAGTGAGCTCTCAAAAATCGAGAACGGGGCAAGACGTGTCGATTTCCTAATTTTATTAGAACTAGCCAAGCTTTATAGTCAACCCATTACATTCTTTATTCCTGACAATGAAACCACGAGATAAATCATTATGGATAAATCATTTAAAATTCCGCCCAAATCACCAGCTCATTTGACTGATGCAAAGAAATTACCAGAAATTTTAAAACGCTTAATTGGAATAGAGTTTAAACTAACGAGTAAAACAAGAACCGATGGTTCGAACTTACGTAAACTTATTGCCAATGAGCTTTTTACAAATGGATTACCAGAAGGGGCAACAGAAAACGAGTTCGAAATAGTACCTCCGAGGAAAAAAGGTGTCCCAAAAATTTTTACGTGAATTGATAGATACTTATATTGTTACGAGCGGAACATCCTATAATTTACAAGTCTGGAACAGGATTCCAAATTGCAAAACAGTGTTGGTCAGGTATGATTCCGGAGAGACTCTGAAATGCAATGAGGTACGATATATATTTGTAAAAATCAATCGTGAGAATAGCACAATTGCTTCAATCCTAATACTGACACCGGATTATATTGAAGCCCATTTTGGAAAATTTGGAAAGCCAACGATAAAGCATCAGTTGTTGATTTCAAACAAAGCCAGAAATCAGATTTATACAAGTGAGAGTAAAATACTTTCCTTTCAGGATAGCAAAAAATTATCCTACTACATTACAGACACATACGAAAAGCACAACAATTCCATCGCAAACGAACCAAATCTCCAAAATCTTTATTCAATCGGACTTTTGGTCGAAATGATTGCGAAAAAGCTCATTGGCAGAGTACTGGAAAGTAATTCGACAAAAAATCGAGGTAAAGCTTTGGAGCGAATGACTTTAGAATTGCTGGGCTATGAAATGGCTGTTAACAAGAACCTAATTGGTGGGTTTCCGGATATTCCGAATCAATTATTGGAGGTAAAAGTACAAGATGCCCAAACTGTTGATTTAGAAAAGTTTAGTCCTGAAAAAGAAGAGATTGTATTTGAAGAAAATAATCTGACAACATTTGATGTACGCTACCTCATTGCGCTCACAGATCCTAAAACGGGTATTATTGAAGGTATCATTCTTGCTCCGGGTGAAAAATTAGGTGAAATTTTCACTTATGTAAGTGATGTTAGTTTTAAATGCCAGCGTTCAATCCCGATGAGCTTTTTTGACATGTACAATGGACAATGTGTCTTCAATCCTTAAAAGCCAAAAGCCCTTTCCACACATTTATTAAGTTCCTTTTCCAATTCAGTAACATCTTTATTCTGAGTTGATAAATCATTGAGCTGCTTCACTATTTCAATTATCTGCTTTGAGCTTTGCTCTTTGGGATTAGGTATTGGGTATTTCTCTATATACTGACTAAAATACCGTCTTCGGCCAGAATACAACTTGTTATTGAAACACAAATCGTGGTAACGCGACATCAAATCAGAATTGGCAATGCCCTGTATTAGAAATAACAGCTCTTTTTCTTCATCATTTTGAGCTATAATCCAGTAGCAATTACCATTCACAACGGAGCCATTTTCATCGAAATAAAATCGGGCATCGATGCTAATATCCGGAAAAACCAATTTAGGCAAAACCCAAAAAGCCGGATTCTGAGGAACCCACATTTCATACCAATTTCGTCCGGCCTCCATCAAATATTTACGTCCGGATAATTGTTCTTTGTGAGTTTCAAAATATGCTTTTGCATTGGGATAATCTTCCAAATTTATGACCAGCCGTTTCCCCTTTTCCGAGTAATGCGGATATAAAATTTTTAAATCATTGACCGATGAAAAACACCATCGTTGAATATTTTCCTGAGAGATTAGCTTTTTAAACAAAACATCTTCTGGTTTAATTGATTCTTTCTCCCAACTCTCCTTAATGAATACTTTATCAGCACATGATTTCACACCAATACGAACATTGAACCGATCACCAATTAGAAATGAGGTATTTAATCCAATTTTTTCAATCCAATCATTTTCATTACTATTGGTCATCTGCCAGATGTCAGCTTTGTTAGGTGTATGCTTTAGTAATCCAATATTTAAATTGTATTTCTTTTCTTTAACCAGATAAGTTCCTGATTTTTGAGAATTTAAAACATCAAATAGTGAATCTGATTGAATTGTTTGCTTTCCTAACCCATTAAGTTCTTCATAAATTTTTTCAAATCGGCAGGGTTCTGAAAGCTGCTTTTTGTTTGTTTTTTTTCGCCCGATAAAGATCGCAGGCAATACAGCAGCGTCGAAAATCTTCGTATCGCCTAAATCAATAACCTCCAATAATTCATAATTATCAAGTAGAAACTTACGAATAGTTTCACCACTTTTAGTAAACAAATACCTATTTGAGGTAATCACGCCCAGGATTCCACCCTTTTTCAACACATTGGTCATTGCGATCAGAAAAGGATAATACAAATCAACACGACCCTTCAGACTAAAGCGTTTGGCTATTTGCTGAGCCTTTTCTGATCCAAGTATTTGAGTCCTAACATAAGGCGGGTTGGCGATAACAATATCAGCGTATTCAGTTTCTATCTTCGGGCTAAACAAGTCCACTGGCTCTTCACACGCACCGGTGGTTTCAAGAAAATCCTGATTTTGTATATCCACTGAATAATTATTGAACCCATTAAGGTTCGATTTGGCAGAAACAATATAATCAATATTCGTATCAAAGCCTTTAATATTGATATTTATAGGAGCATCCTGAGATTGAAATTTCTTAGCTATAGAAGTCAACAACTCACCTTCACCACAAGCTGGATCAAGTATCGTATAATTGGATTTAAACGTATTTTTAAGTTCCGAAAATATCTTATTAGCCAAGAAATCAGCTAATTCTGTTGGAGTAAAAGTTGAACCTGAGTTTTTTATTGTAACTTCTTTCATTGTAACTATTTTTGCAAAGATACTAAAATTAATTATTCCAAAAAGGAATATTGCGAATAATCAAAATTCTAAGTTTAATAGCGTTATAACTGGTTCTGAAGTATTCATAATTTGCCACCATTTATAAACTTATACTTAATCCTTCAGGTAATATTCTGATTTGTTTGATACTTCGGTATTTTGAAATTATTTTTGCCACAATTCTTAATAATCCTCTGCAAAAACTTGTCATCAGAATCTGAAAGAACCGAATGCCTCTGAGATTGTTAAGCTTTAAAATTAATAAAACCATATTTGTTCTTTCTATCTGGAATCGCAGATGGACCAATTTATTATGACAACGAAAAAAAATATACAACACGAACTCGAAACACGGGTTTTGGTGCTCGATGGCGCCATGGGAACCATGATTCAGAAACACCGCCTGTCGGAAGAAGATTTTCGGGGAACGATTTTTACGGATTTTCAATACGATCTGAGAGGAAACAACGACCTGCTTTCGATCACGAAACCTGAAATAATCAGGGAGATTCATGCCGAATTTCTGGAAGCAGGAGCCGACATCATCGAAACAAATACTTTCAACTCAACCAGTATTTCGCAGGCCGATTACCATTTGGAAGAATGGGTTTATCAACTCAACCTGCAAGCGGCAAAGTTGGCCGTCGAAGTTGCAAACGAGTTTACCTCCAAAAATCCGGAGAAACCACGCTATGTGGCAGGAGCAATCGGTCCGATGAACAAAACCCTGTCGCTTTCGCCAGATGTGAACGATCCGGGATTCCGATCGGTAACTTTTGACGAGGTAAAAGCTTCTTACCGCGAACAGCTCAAAGGGTTACTCGATGGCGGCGTGGATTTGTTGTTAGTTGAAACTATTTTCGATACACTGAATGCCAAAGCAGCGCTTTTTGCCATTGAAGATGAATTGGAAGAACGCGGAATCCGACTGCCTGTAATGGTTTCAGGAACAATTACCGATGCCAGCGGACGAACACTTTCAGGACAAACGGTGGAGGCTTTTCTGGCTTCGGTTTCACACATTGATTTGCTGAGTATTGGCCTGAACTGCTCACTGGGAGCAAAAGATTTGCGACCATATCTGGAAGAACTTTCTAAAAAAGCGCCGTTTTTCATCAGCGCTTATCCGAATGCAGGTTTGCCCAACCAGTTTGGCGAGTACGACGAAACTCCTGCAGAAATGGCCCATCAAGTAAGTGATTTTCTCGACAATAAATTCGTAAACATTATTGGCGGTTGCTGCGGAACAACGCCTGATCACATTCGCGAACTTGCGAAAATTGCAGCAAAATCGGAGCCTCATCTCCGGAGAAAAAAAAGTAAACACACCATACTTAGCGGATTGGAACCGGTTATTCTTACTCCGGAAACCAATTTTATCAATATTGGCGAACGCTGCAACGTTGCCGGGTCGCGAAAGTTTGCCCGTTTGATCAAAGAAGAAAAATACGAGGAAGCGCTTGCCATTGCCCGTAATCAGGTTGACGAGGGCGCGCAGATCATCGATGTAAATATGGACGATGCCATGATCGATGCAAAAAAGGAAATGGTCACTTTCCTGAAATTGCTGATGGCAGAACCTGATATTGCGCGGGTTCCTATCATGATCGATTCGTCGAAATGGGAAGTGATAGAAGCTGGTCTGAAATGCCTGCAAGGCAAAGCCATCGTGAATTCCATCAGCATGAAAGAAGGCGAAGCAGTGTTTCGAAAACAGGCGCAGTTGCTGAAAAAATATGGCGCGGCAGTTGTGGTAATGGCTTTCGATGAAGAAGGACAGGC
>JAUYEQ010000279.1 GCA_030691295.1 Bacteroidota bacterium | reverse complement strand
TATTTGTTTTTCCTGTTTATGCCGGTCGAATTGATGTTTATCTTCTACCTGAGGTCTGGATTCGATCCGCTTTTTCTGAATCTGATTGCTATTGGAACCGCTCTTATTTCTCAATCAATTGATTATTTGATCGGATATTTTTTTAGTACCGGAATAATTGACCGATTGATTGGACGCCGCCGATTCGAAAAAGCAGAAGCTGAAATCCGCAAATACGGCAAACTGGCATTGTTGGCTTTCAATTTTTTCCCATTGTCATCACCTGTAATTGCACTTGCCGCCGGAATGCTGAAATACCGCGTTAAAGATGCTTTACTGTACAGTATTATTGGACTGGTTGCCAAATATCTGGTGCTTACACTTTTTTTTGGATTATAACCCTCTGCGCTGTTGAGAATTCCATTATTGCAGATAGTTCACTGCATTATTTTCTTCCGTAGAAAAAACTTTTGTTTAATTTGTCATGCCAGCCCATAACAATCAGCGAGCCGGTATGGTCGATGTATAATCCACCAACATTGGGCTCTGAAAGAACAGATTGAAACTGTTCAAAATTATTGGTTTTCAGTAATCCATTTCCCGGCACAAGCATGTAGTAAAAAGAACCGAATTTATGAAAGTAAGTCTGCATTGAACCTGTTCCGAAAGTTACCGGAACGGAATGAACCGGCTTGTAGGTCTGACCTAAATCGGTTGATTTATAAATACCAACAGCCATACCCTGTACACAAACAATAATTTCATCATTGCCGGTTACAAAGAAACAATAGGGATACTGCGGTGTTGGAAGTGAAGTCCAGGTTTTACCATCATCCTCCGATTTTATAATTTCAGATTTTAAACCAGTAGGGCTACCCAGAGATAATAGCCATCCGTTTTTTAGCCTGAAAGCGCCATTCATATTGAAATTTGCACCTGACACCTTCACCGGATTTAACCATGTTAGACCTCCATCTTTTGAATGCCATAAGCCGCGCTCATAATGCGTTGCCCATAAATCGCCATCGCTGGTTATCCAGAAATAAAAATAGTAGGGCCGGTCGGGAATCGGGTTGGTACATTTAATCCACGATTGACCATGGTCGGCACTTTTATACAATTCGCCATACCAGGTACCGATGTAAACAACCCCGTTTTTGTCAATTTCAATTTCGCGCGCTCCATTCAACCTGGTGTCATTTATTTGTTGCCAATCCAGAAAATGGGCTCCCCTTTTGTACACTTTACTATGTGAGATTAGCCAGCTCACCTGGTTTATAGTATCTGAAACCGCATCGGATACGGTCGCAAGCGGCTGGAAATTCACTTCGTTCCATGAATTGTACAACATACCATAAGCGTTAAACCTGATTTCAGAAATAAAATTCCCATCAGGATGGTAAATTTTGGCAGTTGCTGACTGGTTGAACGATTCAGTTCCAAGTTTCCAGCGGGTAGAGGCTTTTCCGTCTTTACGGGTCATTACTTTCGGGTTATCTACCGAACCTCCTCCTGTCAGGACTTCAAATTCCACCGAATAATTGTTCACCTCGAAAGGCGAAATCCGGTTCGTAACATCAACGAACAAACTATCGTTCAGATACTCGCCGCCAACAGCAATATTGGTGATGTTAGTATAATCAAAATGGTAATCTGCCAGTACTTCGATGGATGGATCTTCTATGTTAAGGCACGAAGGCATCAACAAAACAATGGCAGCCAATAATTTAAGGTTCACTTTCAAACATTTTCCGGCCAGAATAACCAGCCAGTTTTGCATTTTTCGGTATGGGTGCATGGTGAACAATGTTTTTGGTTAATTGGGTAGTGGTAGTTGAAGCCCAAATTTCAGCGAAAGGCTTCTGTTCTTAAATGAACGATCATCGTAATAGCCTTTGAAGTCGTACTCTCCAGGCTTCTTCAAAATATTTTTAGAGCCACTTTCATATTGAATACCCAAGTCGAACTTTATTTTGTCCCGGATCGGAATCTGAATTCCCAGCCCTCCTAAAAAACCAAAATCCACCGGCTCATAGTAACCTTCCACTGCATCATGAAGGTTGTATTTTTCCTTCCGGTAATCGCTTCCATTTCGGTATTCTTTAATTGTTGTGCCTGTACAATTTGCATTGAGCAAAAATTCGGCATATATCCCCAAATCAACGTACAAGGCAATTTTTTCACCAAATGAAAAATTAACATTCAATGGAACCGTCATATAATCAAGGTTAACATTCGAATCAACAAACCGGCCCAACTTTTTAAGGTCTGTCGCATAGCGGTGATTGTAATAACTTGAGTCGGAAAAAGCATATCCTTTCTGCTGAAACTGAAACCCGGTTTGCAGCGAGACCGTTTTATCCAGTCGATAGCCAAAGATGAGTCCGGCATTTGCGCCAAATTTTTCAGAATAATTACCCACAAGCTTCTTTGCCGGGTTCCAGGCCATTGTAACACCAAGCACAGGCTTTAGGTAGCAACGGCTAAATGAGGTGTCGGGCACCGAAATGTTATAATTTTCCTGAACTTTTGGGTCGCGCCTATCGGGCGTAAATTTTATACCAAACAAAAGTTCACTTGCGCCATTTTTTGCACTGTATCTTTCAATGAATACCTTTTTCCCCGTTGATAACCTTCCGGCAAGGAAAAGCCGCATTCCTTTGGTAACCGGATAGGAGAGGTCGGCCACAAACAGATAGCCCCAGTCATGAGTTGATGGGTAAACGGGATGCCCCGATTCTAAGCCAGACTTTCGCTCAGCCTTGGTACGATCATCGTTCATCAACATTGAATAAAAAAGACCACCGCCAGCACCGAGCTGCAACCGCGTTGGAGTTTGGTATTTCAGGATAAGCGGAATACGCAGAAACGAAAAGTCCCAGTTGCTCAGTTCGTAATAGGGAGGAGCAATGCTGCATGAAATTGGCTGGTAGGAGGATGAATAACCATAAAGAAGGTCCGACGGATAGTAGTTCAACTGTTCATACGTTTTCATCTCGTAATACTGACTTATAAACCCGATTTCCGACTGAACGGCGAATAATCTTCCCAATTTGTATTCCAGAAAGATTCCGGCAATAGGCCCCGTTTTTGATTCCCATTTATTTGAAGTAAGATTTCCGTGAAGGTTGGAGAAGTTTACCCCTGTATATTCGCCAAACGTAAATCTCTGGGCTCGCGTCTCGCGAGGATACAAGAAAAATGATACACCCAATAAGAAAATGAAGATGGTTTTGGTCATGGCAAGTTGGTTTTTTCTTTCTAGGATGGAGTTGGCAATTAAATGGTTGCGTTATGTTGAAACATATAATAGCAAATAAACAAAAAAACTCCGAAAAACCCTCTTTTCAAAAGACTTCCCGGAGTTTGTATTTGTATCCAGCCTAATAGGTTTTCAAAACCTGTTAGGTCTGAATCTTTTACAACAAATCTGCTTCCAGCAGCAATTCTTCCATTTCAACCTGAACGTTGATGGCTTCGTTGCGTGCCTTTTCGGCAAAGTCTTCATCATCCGAAGCGTAAATAATCTGGCGCGACGAGTTGACCAGCAATCCGCACATATCGTTCATGCCGTATTTGGCTACTTCCTGAAGGCTTCCGCCCTGTGCGCCAACTCCCGGAACCAGCAGGAAATGATCGGGAACCAGTTCGCGTATTTCTTCCAGTTTTTCGGCTTTGGTGGCTCCCACCACATACATCATGTTGTCGGTGGTTCCCCACGTTTGCGAGGTTTTCAGCACGGTTTCAAATAACTGTTCGCCTGTTTCTGCATTCTTCAGGTACTGAAAATCGGCGGCTCCTTTGTTCGAAGTCAGCGCCAAAACGATCACCCAACGGTCGATGTAAGTCATAAATGGTTTGATAGAGTCTTCGCCCATATATGGCGCAACAGTTACCGCATCAAAATCCATGTGATCGAAAAATGCACGGGCGTATAGGTTTGATGTATTGCCAATATCGCCACGTTTGGCATCGGCAATAATGAACTGTTCCGGATATTTCTCGCGGATGTAGCGCACCGTTTTTTCGAGACTGATCCACCCTGCAACTCCAAGACTTTCGTAAAAGGCAAGGTTGGGTTTATAGGCAACACACAAATCTTGGGTTGCATCAATTATTTCTTTGTTGAAAGCAAAAATCGGATCGCTCGTTTCGTTCAGAAAACGTGGAATTTTCAGAATGTCGGTATCCAATCCGATGCATAAAAAGCTTCGCTTCAGCTTGATCTGTTCAAAAAGTTGTTCTCTGTTCATAAAGCCCCCTTTAATTCCCCCAAAGGGGGAAGATGATTCTTTATATTATTATTTACGGGTATTGGAAGCGCCTTTTCTCCTTCCTCGTGGGGAAAGGTTGGGAAAGAAATTCCAAATTTTAGTGATTAATTTTTTTTTGTACTTCTTTTACAAGGTCATCAACCGTTACAAAAATGTCTTTAATGTTTTCAAACTCCTCTTGCATGACGGCATATCTGCCTTCAACAGCAAAATCATTCAATTCGATTAAAATGTTCCGGTTGGTATTCAAATCAAGGTTGTCTTCATCTAAAAGATTTAAAAGAGTCTCCAGATCATGTATTCTGGGATAATGGTTTTGATTTTTAGACAAAACTGCTTTTATGAGTTTTTCAGCGCACTGTTGAAGGTGAAAGCAAATTATTTCCTGATCAAGATTAGAGTTGCCTTCCAATAACCGAGCGTATAAAACATGAGCTGCAGCTAAGTCAGCTTTCGCTTTATTGAATAAAATCTCGTATTTATTTAAGAAACCGGCCATAAAAGTTTTCCTTTTTGTTCGATATCCATAAAAACTGAACCAAATTGCGTTTTGTAGAATTCGTATTCTTCAATGCTTGAAACAAGAATATCTTTAGCCATAAGTAATCCTTTCAGTCTTTCCCTTATTTCCCTTTTTTCTTTGGATTTTGATTTCACCTCTTTTTTAACAATGCAGATGTCTAAATCACTATCAGCATTGGGGCTCCCATAAGCATAGCTTCCAAAAAGTATGATTTTGAGTGGATTAAGTGGTCTTAATTTTTCCACGATGGCAACTTCGATTGACTGAATTGAATTTTGCATTGTTTCAGTTTTGAGTGTAACCCAAAGGTAAATAAAATATTCGCACGGTAATGGCAGCGCCCGTTTTCTCCTTCCCCCGCAGGGAAGGTCGGGATGGGGCTTCTTCTATATCTCCGCTTCTTTCAGTCTTTCTGCGTTTTCTTCTACCTGCAATTTGTCAATAATTTCATCCAGATCGCCGCCAATTACCGCCTGAAGGTTATAGATAGTCAGGTTGATGCGATGATCGGTGATGCGTCCCTGTGGCCAGTTGTAGGTTCGGATTTTGGCCGAACGGTCACCGGTTGAAACCATTGTTTTACGTTTCGAAGCAATTACATCAAGGTATTTCTGGTGTTCCTGATTGTAAATACGGGTGCGCAACTCGATCATCGCTTTCGCAAGATTTTTGATCTGCGATTTCTGGTCCTGACAAGTCACCACGATTCCGGTTGGAATGTGAGTCAAACGAATAGCTGAGTAAGTTGTGTTTACCGACTGTCCGCCAGGTCCTGAAGAACAGTAGGTATCTTTGCGGATATCGCTGTCACGCAGGTCGATGTCGAATTCTTCAGCTTCAGGCAAAACGGCCACGGTAGCTGCCGAAGTATGCACGCGACCAGCAGTTTCAGTTTGTGGCACACGCTGCACCCGGTGAACACCCGATTCGTATTTCATGATTCCGTAAACGCCCTCGCCCGAAATAGTTGCTACAATTTCCTTATACCCTCCTGAAGTTCCTTCGCTGGTGTTGGTTACTTCCATTCTCCAGCCGCGACGTTCGCAAAATTTGGTGTACATGCGGAACAAATCGCCCGCAAAAATACTGGCTTCGTCGCCACCTGTTCCGGCGCGGATTTCGAGAATGGCATTTTTACCATCTTCAGGATCAGCAGGAATGAGTAGCAATTTTATATTTTGTTCTTTTTCAGGAATCAAAGCCTCTGAAGTTTCAACCTCTTCGCGGGCCATTTCGCGGATTTCCTCATCGGTTTCCTCGTCGAGCATTTGTTTACCCGATTCGATGTTGTCGATCGTCGCTTTGTAATCCTTGAACGCGTTGGTCAGCAACTCCAACCGTTTGTATTCCTGATTTAATTTAACGTAGCGTTTCATGTCGCTCATCACCGACGGGTCGGTAATTTGTGAGCCAACTTCTTCGAACCGATACCTGATCGACTCGTATTTTTCCATTAATGAATAGTCTGCCATTTTTGAATGATGAATGATGATTTTTGAATGATGAATGAAGACAAAAAAAGCCAAAACTGAAAAGCGTAGCTAATACTCAAATTCGCCAAACTGCGATTTGATGGTCAATTTTTTGCCTACAGCGGCTTCAACGCGCCCAACAATGCGGGCTTCGATGTTATATTTTTCAGAAATAGCGATTACCTGGGCTGCAAATTCAGGTGCCAGATACACCTCGAAACGGTGGCCCATGTTGAATACTTTGTACATTTCCGACCAACTGGTTCCCGATTCTTCCTGAATCATCCGGAACAGCGGCGGAACGTCGAACAGGTTGTCTTTAATCACGTGAACATTATCGACAAAATGCAGCACTTTGGTTTGCGCACCGCCCGAGCAATGGATCATTCCATGAATGTTTTTTCGGAGCGTTTCCAATAAATCTTTCACAACCGGTGCATAAGTGCGGGTAGGAGAGAGCACCAGTTTCCCGGCATCTAACCCAACCTCTGCAATAGAATCAGTCAATTTTTTATTTCCTGAATAAATGAGCTCTGCCGGAACTTCCGGATCGAAACTTTCAGGATATTTTTGTGCCAGGTAGTTTGCAAATACGTCGTGACGCGCGGAAGTCAGGCCGTTGCTTCCCATGCCGCCATTGTATTCTTTTTCGTAAGTTGCCTGTCCGGATGAGGCCAAACCAACAATCACATCGCCAACCTGAATGTTATCTGCCGAAATCACATCTTCGCGTTTCATGCGGCAAGTCACGGTCGAATCGACAATGATGGTGCGAACCACGTCGCCCACATCGGCAGTTTCGCCGCCGGTTGGGTAGATGTTGACACCCATTTCGCGCAATTCAGCGCACAGTTCTTCGGTGCCGTTGATGATGGCTGCAATCACTTCGCCCGGAATGCGGTTTTTGTTACGCCCGATGGTGGACGATAATAAAATGTTATCAGTTGCACCTACGCAAAGCAAATCGTCGAGATTCATGATAATGGCATCCTTTGCAATTCCTTTCCAAACCGAAATATCGCCGGTTTCTTTCCAATAGAGGTAGGCCAGCGACGATTTGGTGCCAGCTCCATCGGCATGCATAATGTTGCACCAGGCCGGATCGCCCCCCAGAATATCGGGGATGATCTTGCAAAAAGCCTTTGGATACAAGCCTTTGTCGATGTTTTTGATGGCATTGTGCACGTCTTCCTTCGAAGCCGAAACACCACGCGCCATATATCGGTTATCTACTGACATACAATCTGAATTACCTTATCAGTTAAAGAGCGGCAAAGTTAATATTTTTGGGGAAATAATTTGGAAGTGGTTTGCCAGAGCTGACAGGTTTTGAAAACCTGTCAGCTCTGGCAAGGAAAGATTCATTTTGCAGTTCGTCTCAGATACAAAACCAATAAACCTTCTATGCCGGAATCGATCAAATGCAGGGCAGAGCGGGGACCTAAGGGGTAAAGCAATTCTTATAAATTGCTTATAGATTAAAAAAATCGTGGATAAGTTGGGCATTGTTTTTATACTCCTTATGTTTTTCAAATAGAGGAATACCATTTTCATCGCATATTCTCAGACATCCAATAATATCGCAGATTAAAGCGCGACTGTTTTGTAAACCAGCCTTAAATTGGTGAGTGGAAAAGGGGTTTCCGTCTGGTTTAAAAAGGCACATAATTCTTTCACTGCCTGATTTGCTCTGGGTGTTGAG
>JAUYEQ010000262.1 GCA_030691295.1 Bacteroidota bacterium | reverse complement strand
GCAGCTTCAGATGGAAATGGGATCTGCTCAATTTACCGGTCAGGATCCGAAATCGTTCTGCCCCAAAGCCAAAGAATTACTGGCCAACTGGGATAATTTCAAGCCTAAATCGCCCATTCATCCAAATTGGGGAAAAGATCAGGCCGAAGGCGTTGTGAAAGGTTGCGAATAATAGGAAAAAGAAATTACTCCAAAGGAGTTAAATATGAATAACCCCGGGTGAAGTGATACGTAACCTGGGGAAAGACCATGTCAGAAGGAAAGCCGTCCGCGCAATCATGTTCGTAAATGAGTATGTTTTATTTCGGACGGAACAAGATTCGAAAGAAAGGGGAAAACTAACAGAAAATGGAATTAGAAACATACCGTTAAAACCGGAAATCAAAGACTTGAAAACAATTTTCGGTTACCTTTACTTTTTCAAAACGATTAAATTACATAATACAGCTATCCCAAATGGTCCAATTCAGGTTCGGAAACAAGCCGGTTAATGTGCTGACCTTCATTCTGGCCAATGCCGGTTTGAGTATCCTCATCCTTTTCATTTTTATGACTGGTGCTCTTAAGGATTGGAATACTTTCCTGATCGGGTTCTTTTGGGCATTCAGTATCACTATTACCCAATGGGCCGGAATTCAATGGATTCATGGCTACATCGACCGCAAAATATCATGGATCGAAACCCCCGTCAGAAAAACATTTATCCAGGTCATCACATTTCTGATCTATTCAATGACTGCATTTATTCTGGTACAGTTCATTAATTTTTACATTTGGAATCATGTTTTGCCTGCCCAATCCTGGCATTCGATTCTCAGGTCGCTCCCTTACACGCTCATGATATCGTTTGTTATTTCGCTGATATTTACCACGATCGGATTTTTTCAGGCATGGAAACGATCCTTTATTCAGGCCGAAAAACTGAAGGTGGAAATGTTGGCTTACAAATACGAATCGCTCCGCAACCAGATCAACCCGCATTTCCTATTTAACAGCCTGAATGTGCTGAGTGACCTGGTTTACGACGATCAGGCGATGGCCGTGAAGTTTATTCAGCAGATGAGCGATTTGTTTCGTTATGTGCTCGACAGCCGCGACAAAGAGTTGGTTCCGCTCCGCGATGAACTCGAATTTATCCGTTCGTACACGTTTATGCTGAAAACCCGTTTCGAAGAGAAGCTGAAGATTGAAATTGATGTTGAGGCCAGTGCCGACGATTACATTGTGCCCATGAGCCTGCAATTGCTGATTGAAAACGCGGTGAAACACAACGAGGTTTCAGAGGCTTTCCCACTCCGGATTTCAATTCGGAAAAATGCTGATTCGCTGGAAGTGGAAAATAACATGCAACCCAAAAGTGCGGGCGACGATTCGAAGAAAACCGGTTTGAAAAACATCACCCAACAATATGCGTTTTTCTCCGAGAGGCCCATCAAAATTATTACTTCGGATGAGCGGTTTTTGGTGAGATTGCCCATTTTAAAGAGAATGGAAAAATGATCAGGAAGAAAACCACATAGACACATAGACCACATAGAGGAAAACAAAAACTATGTGTACTATGTGCCTATGTGGTTAAATAGTAACTTGTAGTAGATAGATTGAAATTATAAATGCATGAAGATCATAATTTTAGAAGACGAAACCCGCGCCGCCAATCACCTCGAACGGCTGCTCGCCAAAGTTGCTCCGAACATGACGGTGGTTGCCCGACTTGAATCGGTGCGCGACGGGGTGAAATACCTGCAAAACAATCCGGAACCGGATCTGATTTTCTCCGACATTCAACTGGCCGATGGACTGAGTTTCGAGATTTATAAACGGATTTCCGTTCGTTGCCCGATAATTTTTACCACTGCTTATGACCATTATGCCATCGAAGCTTTCCAGACCAATGGCATCGATTATTTGCTGAAACCAATTGAAGAAGAACGACTCCGGCAAGCCATCGAAAAGGCAGAACATTTTTCACCCGGATTGTCACTCGAAAAAATACTTTCCATTAGCAAACCGGCTTCCGAAAAAGCCTACAAATCGAGGTTTATGGTGAAAGTGGGCGACAAAATAAAGAGCGTTCCGGCCGATGATATTCTGGTATTTTTCAGTCAGGAGAAAGCCAGTTTTATTCTAACAGTCAACGCCCACAACTATTGCATCGACTATGCGCTCGACCAGCTGGAACCGATGCTCGACCCCGATAAATTCTTTCGCATCAACCGCAAATACATTGTTTCCATCGACGCCTGCACCAACATTCTGGCATGGACCAACTCACGCCTTCGCCTGAAAATTGAGGGAATTGACGATCCCGAAATTATCGTTGCGAGGGAACGGGTGGTGGAGTTTAAGAATTGGCTGGACAGATAAAAAAAGAGATTCCATCCTTCACTCGAAGAATCGAATCCTATTTAATCTGTGTTTATCGTGGTGTTCTTAGTGGTAAAATCCTATTCGATCTCTGCAAAATACTTGTAAAACAACGGTATCGTTCGAATCCGATTAAAGAACTGTTTCAGTGGGAAATTCTCGTTGGGCGAATGAATGGCATCAGATTCCAGGCCAAAGCCCATTAGGATGGTTTTGATTCCCAGCACCTGCTCGAAGTGGAGATTTAAAGTGTGAAAAAATTGTATCTTTGAGAAAAGATTGGATATGAGAGCATTTAAATTTGACACACGAATTTCGAAAGATGGAACTATTCAGATTCCATTTACCCCATCTCTTTTTAATACAGAAGTCGAAATCATAATTGTTCCAAAGGAAGAAAAGAAACGCATAAAAAAAGCAGGCAGAAAATTTGTTGAACAGTGGGCTGGCTTTTTAAACTCCAACGATACAGATTCTTCCAAATTTGACTATCTATCAGAGAAGTACAAATGATAAAAGCGCTTATAGACACCAATGTAGTTCTTGATATAGCTCTAAATCGGGAGCCGTTTTTTGAATATTCTTCAAAGATTTTTGATAAGATTGATGATCAAATTCTGGAAGGATTTATTACAGCTTCTTCAATTACTGATATTTATTACATAGCAAGTAAGCAAAAAGACAAACTTCAGGCTCGTAAATTTCTGATTAATTTAATTCAAATTTTAGAGGTCGTTGGGGTTGATAAGGACATCGTGATTCAAGCTTTAGAAAGTGAAATTACTGATTTTGAAGATGCAATTCAGGTATTTTCTGCTAAGTCAAATTCGATTGATCTGGTAATTACCCGAAATGTTGCTGATTTTGCATCAACTGGAATGAAAGCATTGACACCTCAGGAGTTTATCCAAAAATTTGAGATTCCCCGATAACGCAACTAAACAAAAAATTCCATCCCTCTTTCGAAGAATGGAATCTCTTTTATCTCTGAGGAAAAACTTATTTGATCTCTGCAAAATACTTATAAAACAGCGGTATCGTCCGTATGCCGTTAAAGAACTGTTCCAGCGGGAAGTTTTCGTTGGGTGAATGGATGGCGTCCGATTCGAGGCCAAAACCCATCAGGATGGTTTTGATTCCCAGCACCTGCTCAAAGGTGGAGATGATAGGAATGCTTCCTCCGCTGCGAACCGGAACAGGTCGTTTCCCATATACATCCATGTAGGCTTTTTCTGCAGCCTTATAGGCCGGAACGTCGATGGAGCATCCGTAACCGTATCCGCCGTGCAAATAATTGACTTCAACTTTAACCGATTTAGGTGCAATGCTTTCGAAATGCTCTTTAAACAAAACCTCAATCTTTTTGTGATCCTGATTCGGCACCAAACGACACGAAATTTTCGCAAAAGCTTTTGATGGCATCACCGTTTTTGCACCTTCGCCCATGTAACCACCCCAGATTCCGCAAACATCAAAACTCGGACGAATACCGGTGCGTTCGTTCGTTGAATAGCCAACTTCTCCTGAAACTTCTTCTACTCCAATTGATTCCTTGTATTTTTCAAGATTGAATGGAGCTTTGGCAAGCATTGCCCGTTCTTCAGCTGAAACTTCCACCACATCATCGTAAAATCCGGGAATGGTGATGCGTCCGTTTTCGTCGGTCATTTGGGCAATCATTTTCGCCAAAACGTTGATCGGGTTGGCTACTGCACCGCCAAACAATCCGGAATGTAAATCTTTATCGGGACCGGTAACTTCCACCTGCCAGTAGGACAATCCACGCAATCCGGTGGTGATCGACGGCATATCCGGAGCAATCATCGACGTGTCTGAAACCAGAATGATATCGGCTTTCAGCATTTCTTTATTTTCTTCGCACCATTTGCCAAGGTTGGGCGAACCGATTTCCTCTTCGCCTTCAATCATGAATTTCACGTTGCATGGGAGCGTGTTGGTTTTTACCATCAGCTCGAAAGCTTTGGCGTGCATAAAACTCTGGCCTTTGTCGTCATTGGCGCCACGGGCCCAGATTTTTCCGTCGCGAATTTCGGGCTCGAATGGCGGCGAAACCCACAAATTCAATGGATCAACCGGCATTACGTCCATGTGAGCATAAATCAACACAGTTGGTTTAGCCGGATCAATAATCTTTTCGCCATAAGTTACCGGATTTCCGTCTGATTCAAATACTTCTGCACGGTCGGCTCCGGCATCCATCAGCAGTTGTTTCCAGTAAACAGCAGCCTGGTACATTTCAGGTTTATTGGCTGCAATCGAGCTGATTGACGGGATCCGGATCAGTCCAAACAATTCGTCCAGAAAGCGGTCTTTGTTTTCTTCAATGTATTTTTCAATGTGTTCCATGGATATAAAAATTAGTTATCGTTGTTGTATTTGTTGTCAATGTTGGTAAAAATAGTTATTCAGATTTGCCTGATACATGAATTTTTTCAGACTTACGGATTTCTGCACTGAATTACTGAGATTGTAAATAGTA
>JAUYEQ010000084.1 GCA_030691295.1 Bacteroidota bacterium | reverse complement strand
ACTTTTCCGCCATAGAGGAAACAATACGGTGGTGTGTCGGTCCAGCCGCCTGCCAGATCGAGCCTGATTGGACTTCGGCCCCATGCAATCTGATCGGGTAGCAAATGAATTCCGGGATCGACAGGTCTTTGCTGAAAATGCTCAAGCACCGAATCTCGCAGGTAATCAAAGGCTTTCTTTTCTTCGTGTTGCCACTCTTTTTCAGTCTTTCGTAAAACGGTAGCTCTAAACATGTGTAAATGAATCGGGAGCCAATCGTTGCTTTTTGTTGGCAGCGTGTCAGGAAGGATTAAATCATGACTGATGTAATCGTTGGCAAGCTTGTCCAGATCGAGCTGGTAAAATACAGAATTGCTGTAATTTCCGGCCAATGCGGGGATGGACTTTAACCGGTTGTTGGTACTTTGTTCGTCGAGTCGCTGAATGTTGCAAATCAGACTGATCTGATCGGCGCTTACCCTTTGCGATTGCAGCCAAAGTTCGGTGAATGCAGGTTGATTTTCCGGTTGAGGATCGATCAGCCATTGAATAAATGATTCGCTGATTTGATCCTTTTTTATGATCGGGAAAAGAGGCAAAAATTGAATATCGGTATTTTCAGGTAAACCAACGAACGCATCAGACAGACCGCGCTTTTCAAGCCATTCGGACAGGGACATGTCCATGAAACGGGTTGTTTTATCGGCAAGTGTTCCCCGGAACGGATCGGTAAATCCATAATTGCGAATCACCGTTTCCTGTTGGTTTATAGGTATCAGGTCGAGGCAGTTTCCTGAATGTCGTTTCAGGTTCCATTCATTTTCAGGAATTCCGGTTAGTGCATGGTTGCCTTTTAGTTCCCAGCCTGAAGAGATGCAGGAATTTTCTATCCAGATATTGTTGTGCTGTGAATTTAACTTCGTCTGAACATCCGCATTCAGCACAAAAATGGAAGGATGTGGTTTGATTTGCCGGTGCCAGATTTCCCTCTGATCGGTAATTCTGTTCTGGATGGCAAGGTTGGATGAAATCAGCTCGGAAGTGTTACCCAGATGGTAAAATTCTCCACCTTCAAGGTTGACCAGCGCGACGGTCAGACCGCTGATGTCATTGTCTTTTTCAACCGGCGATTCACCGAGTGCCATTCCGAAATCGGTATATAAATCGTAGTATCCGGGAATGTGGTTTTCGTACGTTTCTCCGTTCCAGCCGCAACGTTTCATCAACAGGTTCACCGCTTTTTCGCTCAACAGCCAGATGCCGATGTCCATCAGAAAATAATACTGGTGGACCAGTTCCTTGATGGTTTGGATGGAAGGTTTCTGCAGCATAAACTGCATTTGTCCGGGCGATTCGTGTTTTGCAAAGAAAACGCCGTGATTGGTGGCTTTTTCAGGTTCAAGCCAAAGTCCGAAGCAAACGATGTCGGCTTCAGGAATTTCAGGAATATTTTTGCCTGAAAAGATCAACGTATCGCCACTGGCAACGAGTGTGTTGAGTTTTTCAGGAGCTTTGTCGAGAATGCGGTCGAACAATGGCACCTGAAGATGGATGAGCCGTTGGTTGAGTTGCTGTCCGCGCGACCAGCGGAACACCGGCATGGGCAGTAAACTTTTACCCACAGGCGCATAAGCCGGCAAACGACGACTCTGCCCACCGGCATGAATAATCATTCGTTTCTCATTGCCCAACCAGGACTCGAAATTTTCGCCTTCTTCCTGATGAAAAAGTTCAGTCAGCACGTGTGCGGTTCCGCCACCAGAGCCAATTCTCTGGCCTTCAGGATCGGAGGTTACAACCCAATTGGACTCAGGCAGACCCGAAATCTGGTGAAAATGCGGGATGGTATTTGGGGGACCGGATATTAGGTGCTTCATTGAGAAAAAGATTACGCGGATTTAAAAAAAAGATTGCGCAGATTTTAACGGATTACACGGATTATTACACGGATTGATGCGGTGTGTTGATGAAGCGTTTCCACTTCAGACTTGATTCTCCGAAGTTTATAAGTAAACCTACGGTATAATTAGTTGCTTTAAGGTAATTGATCACCTGATCGGAATTGCTTTGATGCAAAAAGATTGCTGCCTTTATTTCAAGAATAATAGATTCATAACAAACGAAGTCAGCTACGAAAAATTTATCGAGAGGAGCTCCATCAAAAAGAATTTGAAGCTTTTTATGTCGGACAAAAGGAATCTGCAATTTTCGCATTTCCTTTTCCAAAGCCTCCTGATAGACCGATTCAAGAAATCCACAACCCAGTGCCTTATGAACGTTCATGCAAACGCAGATAATTTTATAAGTTTCCTGTTCAAGGAGTAAAGCCATCTGCGTAATCCGTTTAAATCCGTGAAATTTATTGCCGTTTTAATCGGTGAAATTATTTCTGATTAAGATACCAATCATATAACCAACTGATTCCTTCATCAATCTCAATTTTATGGTGCCAGCCCAGTGAATGTAGTTTGGACGGGTCGGTCAGTTTGCGCATGGTGCCATCGGGTTTGGAGGTGGTGAATACCAGTTCGCCCTTGAATCCGACTTTTTCTTTGATGAGATTGGCCAGATCGCGAATGGTAATTTCAATGCCGGTACCGATGTTGATATGGGTATTGCGAATTTCGTTGGATACGGATTGCGCGGATTTTGACGGATTACACGGATTTATATCTTCGAAGTTGACGTTCTCCATCAGGAAGACACAGGCATCGGCCATTTCTTCGCTCCAGAGAAACTCGCGGAAAGGAGCACCGGTTCCCCATAGCTCTACAGAAACAGATTGCGTGGATTTTAACGGATTAACACAGATTCCGTATTTGCTGAGGATAGTCGAAATCTGATCGTTTGTATTTTCTCCTGAAATTCCTTCTATCGGGCGTTTGTTCATATCTTCGCGGATGGCATCCCAGTTGTTTTCTTCCAGACATTTGCCCAGGTGCATTTTTCGAACCATGGCAGGCAATACATGCGATTTTTCAAGATCGAAATTGTCATTTGGGCCGTAAAGGTTGGTAGGCATCACCGAAATGAAATTGGTGCCGTATTGCAGATTGTAGCTTTCGCACAGTTTAATTCCGGCGATTTTGGCAATTGCATAAGGCTCGTTGGTATATTCGAGCGGACCTGTCAATAAACAATCTTCGGGCATGGGTTGCGGCGCTTCACGCGGATAGATGCAGGTGCTGCCGAGAAAGAGCAGTTTTGTCACTTTGTTCAGGTAAGCTGCATGTATCACGTTGTTCTGAATCATCAGATTTTCGTAGATGAACTGTCCGCGGTAGGTGTTGTTGGCAACAATACCGCCTACTTTGGCAGCCGCCAGAATAACGTATTCCGGCTTTTCAGTTTCAAAGAAATTGTTGACAGCATTGGCATCCATCAGATCCAATTCATTAATTGTTTTGCCAATCAGGTTGGTGTATCCTTTCGATTGAAGGTTTTTCCATAGGGCAGAGCCCACCAGGCCGCGATGACCGGCGACGTATATCTTTGAGTCTTTATTCATTTTTATAGGATTATGCGGATTTATAAAAGATTACACGGATTGATTACACGGATTTTGGCGGTGTGTTGATGAATCGTTTCCACTTCAGGCTTGATTTTAATTCAAGAAATCCACAACCCAGCGCTTTGTGAACGTTTATGCAAGCCCCTATAATTTTGTAGGTTTCCTGTTCAAATTGCAAAGCCATCCGTGAAATCCGTTTTAATCTGTGTAATTAATTCGTATTTATTCGAAGTAATTCAGCGTTCTGTAACCGCCTTCACGCAGCCATGCATCTTTTTTCATCAGCTTGATGTCTGATTGCATCATGTCGGTAACCAAGCCCTGAAGGTCGTACTGAGGTTCCCAGCCCAATTTTGTTTTTGATTTGGTTGGATCGCCAATTAACAGATCAACTTCTGTCGGACGGAAGTATTTGGGGTCAACTGCAACAATTGTTGAAGGGGTCATGCGGGATTTAATGCCGCCCAGGTATCGTTCTCCCACTTTTTCGATGAACAGTTTTTCGTCGATGGCAGTGATGGTTCCTTTTTCGTCGGCACCTTCTCCGGTAAAGCTCATTTCAAGTCCGATTTCGGCACACGACAGTTTGATAAAGTCGCGGATAGTGGTGGTGACGCCCGTTGCAATCACATAATCGTCCGGTTGATCTTGCTGAAGGATCAGGTACATTGCTTTTACATAGTCTTTGGCATGGCCCCAGTCGCGTTTCGATGAAAGGTTGCCCAAAAACAACTGTTCCTGCATTCCAAGAGCAATGCGGCTGATGGCACGGGTAATCTTGCGGGTTACAAACGTTTCACCGCGGATAGGCGATTCATGATTGAACAAAATACCGTTGCTGGCATGCATCTTATAAGCTTCGCGGTAGTTTACAGTGATCCAGTAGGCGTACATTTTGGCAACCGCATAAGGCGAACGCGGGTAAAAAGGTGTTCTTTCTGTTTGCGGTACTTCCTGCACCATTCCGTATAATTCGGAAGTTGAAGCCTGATAGATTCGGGTTTTCTCGATAAGTCCGAGCAGGCGCACCGCTTCAAGAAATCGCAGTGTCCCTAGTCCGTCGGCATTGGCAGTATATTCGGGAGTTTCGAAACTAACTGCGACGTGGCTCATGGCAGCAAGGTTGTATATTTCGTCCGGTTGTGTTTCCTGAATGATTCGTGTCAGGTTCATACTGTCGGTCAAATCGCCGTAATGAAGTTTAAAATGACGGTTTTCAACATGCGGATCTTCGTAAATATGATCGATCCTTTCAGTGTTGAACATGGATGAACGGCGTTTGATTCCGTGAACCATGTATCCTTTTTTCAACAGATATTCACTGAGGTAAGCGCCATCTTGTCCGGTAACTCCGGTAATTAATGCAGTTTTTTGAGTCATATAAGATCGTTTTTATAAGATGTTAAATGTATGAATAGAATTTTACGAATTAATACGAACTACGCCAATCAGTGGGGGGCGACTCGAAGTCGCGCTCCATTTTTATAGGGGCATTTGGTTATTTGGCAAGTAAGGGCTTCACTTCGAGTGAAACTCTTACTAAATGAGTTTACTCCGACTCAAAAACTAACTCATCCTTTTCAGGATCTATAACTTCGACAGGCATTTAGGAACCAAAATCCTTCGGGACGTGTAAACGGCGCTTTCCCTTCGACAAGCTCAGAGACCGATGATTGAATCAAATTGACTGGTGGCGCAGAACTTCTTAACACGTAACGCACTTACCTAAAACTCTTGGCGGTTAGTTTTGCGAGCAAATCAAAGCTTAAACCACCTATATATCCTATTCAATAAGGTAAACGAATAGGTTACAATTTTTTACAACTGATGATTTTTTGAAATCAGATGTAATGATATCACATAGAAATTACTTTTATACGATTTTCGGAAGCAGTTATACTAATCGGTGCTCATCGGTTATACGGCGGCTCCAATACTCGCTAAGTTTATGCTTTAAAGGTTCTGGTTTACCTATTCCGGAATATGGTGTTGTGCAAATACTTTCGAGCAATTTGTTTATCTTGGTCTGAACGGTTTTGTTCCCCGATTTCTTCCAAAAATCAATATCATCCAATGCTTTATCGAGGTAATCTACTTCATGTGTCATAATTTGTTTTTAATGGCCGCTTGGAACTCCCTTGGTTCATTTTACGATACAAAAAAACATTTTCTCAAGGTCGTTTCCACAAATCGGATGTTTTTATTGTTTTTCCCTTTTTGCCTTCTTTGACCTGGGTAATACCGTGCATCAATGCTTCTTTATTTGCTTTTGAAGAAAGCAGATATTCAGTTTCATCAAGAAACTTAATCGAGTTACCGTTTTCAATCCGCGCCAATGCTTTAAGCATCTATAAAACATTTTTTCCAATTTTCGTCTTCTCGTTAATCCGAATTGTTGTCATATTATAGTCTTTTTACAAAGTTATCATTTTTTACAATTGGCTCTGTTTTTTAGATTTTTTGAACACAACTTGCCCCGAGTATCGGGGGATGACACTGATTAAACAGATTTTCGTTGATTTTTTTAATTTTATCTGTGTTTATCCGTTCTATCCGTGTCATCAGTGTTCCCTTTTTTTTATCCCCCGATTTTCGGGGCAGGCTGTGTTCATCGTTTATTCCGACTCAAAAACTACCTCATCCTTTTTTGTATCAATAAACTCGTATGTCCATAGGCAGGCGTTCGACTGAGTCCTTCGGAGAAGGTAAGCGGCGCTTTATAACCTGAATTGTTGGCAATTGCGGAATCTAAACTTTAATTTTTCGTACCAATCGGATTCGGGAGGTAGTACAAATACTCGAATGGAATACCCGGAGAACTTCTATTCGAACAGGAGCAATGCGATAGATGATCAGATAAGATTCCAATATTATATTTCGGTACATTTTGCTTTTTGTAGTACGAAACCTGCATTCCGGATACATAAAATACTCAGATTCAAGGTTGGCTACAAGTCTTTCAATATTATCATAAAATGAATATGCACCTGCATACCCAAAGGTTTCAAGGCCATATTGAAAAATATTTTTCAGATCATAAGAGTATTGCTCAGATACAACTACTTTGAGTTTGCTTGTATCCATTTATCCATTTTTTTATGATGCTCTTCAAATGTTATAAATGGACCCTTTTCCGCATCTTTAACCAGCTTAGCCAATACTTTATCTGGTAGTTGTTCTCCGGGAGTCTGTAGATTTTTAGTCTCTTTTGTTTCTTTTGTTCTCATAATAGGATATTCTGAAATTTACTTTTATGACAGAAGTTCACTTACAACAAATGTAGTGATATTTTTTAGACGCAGAATTTGATACAATTCAACTGTTTTTCTTAACCGTTTCTTTAATTATAATCTTTTTCCTGAATATCAATTTCTGCATTTTTGAAAAATTCTTTGGAATTACGAATTGCACGAATTACACAATTCAGTGGGGGTGCGACTCAAAGTCGCGCTCCCACTTGCAGCGACATTAAACACGTGCAGAATACGAAGCCATGAGCATTGTATTAACCAATTTTAAAGCCTCTATTCCTCAAAAGCGGGTAGCAACTGGTACATCCAAAGTATCGACCGGAAATATAAACGATACTTTTAATACGATTGATGCCTTGTTAAAGGATGAGATGGATGTTTTGCTGATGCCTTACCAGTTTACTCATGCCGATTTTTACAACGAATACCAAAGGAACCAGAAATGGAAAACAGAAAAGGTTGGAATTACAATTTTTCCAGAAAATCAGAAATTGAAATATTCGCTTGGGTTAAAATAGCCTTTAGTGGACCTTCAGGCATATCGCCTGAATGATTTGGAATGGTGGTATATTTGTTCGTTAATGGATTGTACCAAATTTCATGGCTGCAGGCAGCTTGTCGGTAAAATTCAAACCCACCTCTTTTAAGTTTTTTAATGATATCGCGATACCTAAAACCTGATAGCCGACCCATTTTTAAACTCCTATTAAAATTGGATAATCAAAGTTATCTGATAACCCGGGCAACATAGCTATTTGTCCTTCACTGGCTTCAATCAGTTTTTTTGCAATATCTCTGGCTATTTCAATGGTTTCGGCAATTGTCCTGCCTTGGGCAACCAAGCCCTGAACATCATCAGAAGTAGCCAAATAATATCCTTCCGGAAGTTTCTCAATATGTAAGCTAATAATCTTTTCCATTTTTTCTCTTTTTCAAAGGTATTAAAAGAATTTACTTGCTCAAAATGATTTCCAATTCAGTGGGGGTGAGACTTAAAGTCGCGCTCTCACTTTGATGTGACGGGAAAAGCATTTGGTTAATTGGCAACTAAGGACTTCACTTCAAGTGAAACCTTACTAATTCAGATTAAATTATTATCCTTTTCAAAGGTGGGCCAGGCGTGTTTATCTTTTCCTGAAAAACAATTGCGGAATCTTTGAACCGTTTTTCGCCAGCAAAATCCATAATGGGTATGGCATTTTATTGTACACTTCTTAATATCGCTTATATGTGATTTTCAGAACGATGTGGTTTTCGTTACAAAAGTCCTTCCACTAAAATATCTTCATCCAGATCTTCCCAATGAATTCCCTCACCATCGCCAATAAACCTCCAGTTGTTTCTTTGTTCAGGGGTTGCATCACGTAGTGAAGGAAACCAGTTTATTGGAACAGTAAGTTCCCGTCCATCATCAAAAAGAAGGTACATTTTTATATCGTCGAACCAAATATTTGCTGCATTGGTTGACTTAGTAATTTGTAAAATGCTCATTCCATTTTGTTTTAAAAAGTTCAATATTTTCTATAATTATATTTCTGATCTCACTGAGTTCACTAGCATTAAATCTTTTTGATTTTACCAGTTCTGCGTTTTGCAAAAAGAATTTTGCCGTACTTCTTTCTTTTTCAATATGAATATGCGGGGGATGATGGTCGTTTACGTAGAAGAAAAACCGAT
>JAUYEQ010000255.1 GCA_030691295.1 Bacteroidota bacterium | reverse complement strand
CCTTCCGGAACTTTATCTGCAATCAGAAAATTGATGATTTGCGCGGCCAAAATGCCGATCACGATGGTTAGCTGATTGATGGAAACAAGTCGGCCACGCATTTTTGCCGGCGAAATTTCGGCAATGTACATGGGCGAAATGGCCGAAGCCAATCCGATTCCAAGACCACCAACCAAACGAAAAATGATGAAAGGCGTAAACTGATCAACTGCCCCTGTTCCAATGGCCGAAATGGTAAACAAAGCTGCTGCTATAATTAATGGAGTTTTACGGCCAAAACGGTCCGAGAGGTAGCCTGAGATCATGGCGCCAAACAAGCAGCCGATCAGCGCACTGCTCATCGCCCAGCCTTGCAGATGCGGCGAATTTGCGATATCGAAAAAACGTTCGTAAAAAGGTTTGGCACCGCCAATAACCACCCAGTCGTAGCCGAATAGTAATCCGCCCATTGCAGATACCATTGTGATACCCAGAATAAATTGTCGGTTGAAGTTTGATTTGCTCACAAGTTCATAATTTAGTTGAAACAAAAATAGAATTCTTTTTGGCTTATTAAAATGAACAATTTCACCAAAATATGGATGATATTACCAAATCATACTAATCAACAGTTCATCAAAATAAATTCATAACAGCTTAAATAAATTATATTTGTGTCTGAAACAAACATTTCATTCAAGAATAAAATATCATTTTTATACACAATTAAGACATTTATAGAATAAAAAAACAAGACGGATTCCCCGGCCAGTTAAGTTATGTGATACCTGACCGTATTTTAATGCTTATCGAAAAGAATCCATTTTGCAGCGATTTGTTTATTACAGATATTGGATACTATCCAAACGCAAGGCATCACTTTCGCGAAAGGGAAAAAGGTATCGAACAAACAATTCTTATCTATGCCATTGAAGGACAGGGGATAATAACGATAAACAAGCAAGAATACCGACTTGTAGCCGACCATTTTTTCCTAATTCCGGCAGGTGTTCCTCATTCTTATGCAGCCGACCTACAAAATCCATGGTCTATTTACTGGATCCATTTTTCAGGAAATAAATCAGGCATTTATTCTCGGTTTGCTTGTCAGCCAATCGCCATCGAACGTGGAAAAACCTCACGAATCGCCGACCGGGTCGATTTATTTTCAGAGTTATTCCGGAATCTCGATCGTGGATTCAGCATAGAAACACTCGAATATGTGAACCTTTGTTTGCCGTATTTGCTAACTTCATTCACCCATTTAAGTCAGTTTCGGTTAATTAAGGAATCAGGAGAGAGAGAACCGGTAAGTCTTAGCATAAATTATATGCTCGAAAATATCAGCAAAAAATTTAGCCTGGAAGATTTAGCCAAAAATGTTAACCTATCATCATCACATTTTTCACGACTATTTTTATCTCGTACAGGACATTCGCCCATCGATTATTTTATTCAGCTTAAAATTCAGCGCGCCTGCCGCCTGCTCGACAATTCGGGTTGGATGATTGCCGATGTTGCCCGTGAAATGGGATTTGAGGACCAGTTTTACTTCTCGCGGCAATTCAGAAAAGTTATGAGCATGTCGCCTAGAGAATACCGCCATAGATAAACGACTGGGATATCATTTAAAACATTGGCACCAAAAGGCTAATGAATCTCCCTTTTTGCTTCATTGAATTAGATATTCAATTCAAATAAAAGTTATACTATATTTTTAATCCAGGTGAAAAACCTCATCCATATTGGCCCACCACTCCCCTTCTGCGCGATTTTCAACCGGTCGCTGCATCGGCATCATAATATTCCACCATTCCTGAGTTTTTGGGTCGGCAGCCATTTTTGCCATATCGGCTACGAAGTCGTTGCCAACGTATTCGAAATAGGCAAATAACTGGCTGTTCTTGTGAAAAATCGAATAGTTGCTAATATTACAAGCTGAAACCATTTCCAAAATTTCAGGCCAAACGGAAGCATGGTATGCTTTGTATTTTTCAAAATTTTCAGGGTCAACTCCTATAATTTGTCCGAATCGTTTCATTATATGTGCTTTAAGTAGAATTAGTAAATTTCATGTTTGTATGGCTTTTTTTTGACAGCGGCTGGTTGCTGGCAGCTAGCGGCTGGCAAAAAAAAAGATGCACTTAATCAAAGCAACACAATCTCATAAATACCGGGAGCCTGGCTGAATTCTTTCAATACCAGACGTACCTTTTGTGCAGTGGTTTTCGGAAGTTTAATCAATGCTTTGCTACCGATTGTTGTCCCTTTGACTATGGTTTTCCATTTGTCGCCAACCAGAG
>JAUYEQ010000223.1 GCA_030691295.1 Bacteroidota bacterium | reverse complement strand
TTGAAATAAATGACAAAACAACAATCTTGGCATACAGATTCTTTCTCCCCTCCTTCGGAGGGGTCGGGGGAGGCTTCCTTACTCATAGCCAACCGGAGTGAAATTGCGGTTCGGATCATCCGGGCGGCACAAAAGAACGGCATTCGTACGGTGGCAGTTTATGCCGCTGACGATGCTGAATCTTTGCATGTTTCGCTGGCTGATGAAGCGGTTTTGCTTTCAGGGAGAACCTTGAACGAAACGTACCTGAATCAGGATAAAATCATTCAGATTGCTTTGAAAACTGGCGTTGAAGCGATTCATCCCGGTTATGGATTTCTTTCCGAAAATGCCGGTTTTGCTCAAAAGGTGGCCGATTCTGGACTTGTTTTTATTGGCCCGACTCCTGAAAATATCCGCCTGATGGGCGAAAAAAATCAGGCTTTCAAATATGTTGAATCACTGGGAATACCTATTTTGCCTTCGTTTCGCGGAACAGTTGAAGAATTGGTTAAGCACACTTCTGAAATGGAATTTCCGGTAATGGTGAAAGCCTCGGCTGGCGGCGGTGGAAAAGGAATGGTGATTTGCAATTCAGGCGAAGAATTGCTTCCCGCACTTGAAAAAGCCGAACGTCAGGCAATCAGTTATTTCGGAAACGGAGAATTGTTTGTGGAAAAATATTTGCCGAGAGCTCGCCACCTTGAAGTGCAACTTATGGCTGACCACCATGGAAATGTAATGCACTTTTTCGAGCGCGAATGCTCCGTTCAGCGCAACTTTCAGAAGATCATCGAAGAAGCGCCTTCCCCTTCCATCAGCGAAGAGCTTCGCAATCAGTTGACTTCATCAGCGGTAAAAATTGCCCGTTCGATGAATTACCGCAATGCCGGCACCATCGAGTTTTTGCTGGATGAATCCTGTCATTTTTATTTTCTGGAGATGAATACCCGCATTCAGGTGGAGCATCCGGTCACCGAAATGATTACCAATTCGGATTTGGTTTCGTTGCAGTTGCTGGTGGCTGCAGGAAATCCTTTGCCAATGAATCAGGAAGACATTCAAATTTCGGGACATGCCATCGAAGTGCGGCTTTGCGCAGAAGATGCCAGTCGCAATTTCCTTCCATCGGCAGGGAAACTTACTGTTTGGGATTTTCCGGAAGAGCAGAATATTCGGCTTGAAACTTTTGTTTCGGAAGGAATAACCGTTTCCCCAAATTACGATTCGTTGCTGGCAAAAATAATCATCCGCGGAGAAACACGTGAATTGGCAATTGGCAAAATTCAGCATTTGCTTTCAGAAACCTGTATTTCAGGAATTCACACCAACCTTTCGTTTTTAACTGGATTGGTCGAAAGCAATGCATTTAAGGAGAATAAAATATACACGCGATACATTGATGAGAATCTGGAATTGATCAACCAGCAGGTTCAGGAGAAAAGAGATAATCTGAACAAGCACAAGCTGGTGATTGCCTACCTGATTTTTTATTTTCAGCAAAAAAAACAACCCGAAAATTCAATTTGGAATCAAATTGGTTTCTGGAGAATGATGCCCCAATTGGAGGTTTTAGTTGAAGGAGAAAAATACAAATGTGGAATTGAGAATGGAAAGATTTTCAGAATCAATCATCAGGAATATCTGGTGGACAACTGGAAACTGACAGGCAAAAAACTTGTGATTCACATTGATCAGCAAGCGGAAACGTTTCTGATAATTGAAGGAGTTGGGAAAACATTGATTGGAGCGCAAGGTTTTACATTTGAGCTGCAAAGCAACTCTTTATTGAATCAGGCCAAAGTTGACCGAAAGAATCAGGAACCCATAAAGATTTTTGAGAACCTTATTAGTGCCGATTTGTTTGGTAGGGTATTGAAAATAAATGTAAGCGAAGGAGATACTGTCACTTCGGGACAAACATTGCTGACCCTGGAATCGATGAAAACCGAAATTCACATACTTTGTGCGGTGGATGCGCAGGTTAAAAAGATACACATAAAAGAAGGAAGTACAGTGGTTGAAAGGCAATTACTTGTTGAGATAGCCCCCTCCGACTCCCCCGAAGGGGGAGGGTACAGCGCAATGAATATTCAATAGAAATTGTGAAAGTTGAACAATTGAGATCGAAAATTAAAAAAAATGGAATTAATACAGTTACAAATTCTTAAGCCCCTCCTTCGGAGGGGTTGGGGAGGCTCTATATGAATGCATTATTAAACGAGAAACATCATCAAATCAGGGCGAAGGTTCGTCATTTTGCCGAGAAATTCATCAAACCGGTAATCGATGATTTTGACGAAAAGGAGATATTTCCGGTTGAACTGGTGCGTGAAATGGGTAAAACAGGCGTTCTGGGGATGCAGGTTCCTAAAGAATTTGGCGGACGAGGAGCAGATTATCTTTCATACATCATTGCTATTGAGGAAGTTGCGCGGATCGACAGTTCTATGGCTGCCACGCTGGCTGCGCACAACTCGCTGGGAGTTGGTCCCATTCTCGAATTTGGAACTCAAAAGCAAAAAGAAAACTTTCTTCCGGCGTTTTGCACCGGTGAAAAACTTTGGGCTTTCGGCCTGACTGAAGAAAATGCAGGCTCTGATGCACAGGGAGTTGAAACGACTGCAGTGATTTCCGGAGATGAATTTCTGGTAAATGGTTCAAAAAAATACATCACCAACGGAACTTCTGAAATTTCGGCGGGAATGACCACTTTGGCCCTCACAGGCGAAAAAGATGGACGAAAAGAATTTACTGCTATTCTGATCGAAAAGGAACGCGAAGGATTTACGCGTGAAACCATGAAAAACAAATTGGTTTGGCGTGCCGCCGATAACGGGATGTTGTATTTCAAAAATTGCCGGGTTCCGCTCGAAAACCAGTTGGGAGAGCGTGGATATGGCTTTAAAATCATGCTGAAAACGCTTGATTCTGGCCGTTTGTCGATTGCGGCCATTGGTCTCGGACTTGCACAGGGAGCTTACGAAATTGCACTTGCGTATTCAAAACACCGCAAACAGTTCGGAAAATCGTTGAGCGAATTTCAGGTCATCGCCTTTAAACTGGCAGATATGGCCTTGAAAATTGAAAATGCACGAAACTCTTTGTACAATGCCTGCTGGCTGAAGGACAACGGACATTCTTACGCTCAACAAGCAGCCATGTCGAAATTGTATTGTTCTGAAATTGCCCGCGAAGTGGCCGACGAAGCGGTTCAGATTCTGGGTGGCGCCGGATTGTTTAAAAACCGTGAATGGCCGATCGAGCGTTTCTACCGCGACCAACGGTTGCTCCAGATTGGAGAGGGAACTTCGGAGATTCTCCGGATGGTAATTTCAAGAAATATTCTGAAAGAGTAAAAAAGTGTGGAGTGAACTAAAATTCATAGTGCCTAAAGTTATTTCAGTTTACCAATCATAACCGAAAAAACTGTAATTTTCCAGAAGAATTAAACACAAAGACACGAAGACACAAATTTTAGCGGGGTTATGAATAATTCTTTGTGACTTAGTGCCTTCGTGTTTGAAATATATCGCAATGAATACAGATCGCAAACTAGAACACATAAAACTGGCGCTTGGCTCGCAGACCAAACTGGCGGAACAGGATCTTCGTTTCAACTACGAACCCATGCTGGCTGCTCATCCTGAAAATCTGGATTTGATTATTCAGTTTCTTGGCAAAACCATGCAAACCCCGATTTGGGTTTCGAGCATGACCGGCGGAACCGGTGTTGCGCAAACCATCAACAGAAACATTGCACGCGCCTGCCGAGAATTTGGTATGGGAATGGCATTGGGTTCGTGTCGCAAAATAATATTCGACAAAACCCATTGGGACGATTTTAATTTCAGAGATGAAATTGGCGACGAGTTGCCATTTTGGGCAAATTTGGGAATTGCACAGGTAGAAGAATTGCTGGAATCAAAAAATATTCAGTCGGTGGTTGATATGGTTGGCGAATTGCGTGCCGACGGATTGATCGTGCATGTCAATCCCCTGCAGGAATGGTTTCAGCCTGAAGGAAACCGACTGAAACAATCGCCTTTAAAAACCATAAAACAATTGCTCTCTCTGGTTGATTTGAAGATTATCGTGAAAGAAGTTGGTCAGGGTTTTGGCCCTGAAAGTATGCGGCAATTGCTGGCTCTTCCGCTCGAAGCGATCGAATTCGGCGCTTACGGAGGAACCAATTTCGCCAAACTCGAAATGTTGCGCGACGATCCCAAAAAAATCGAAGCCAGTTTGCCATTTGCGTTTGTCGGCCAATCGGCCAACCAGATGGTTGATTCAGTTAACCAAATATTGAAGGAAAATCCGAATCCGGCTTGTCGTCAACTGATCATTTCGGGTGGCATTCAAAACGCACTCGACGGTTATTACCTGACCTCAAAAAGCCAGTTGCCTGCTGTTTTCGGAATGGCTTCTGCCGTTTTGAAACATGCCTCGGTAAGTTACGAATCGTTGGCCGCTTTCCTCGAAAGTCAAATTCAGGCGCTTCAACTGGCAAATGCTTTTTTGACAATCAATCCCGATTATCATGGATAATTCCATTATACAAGGGTTTTCGAAATACACCAAACAGCAGCGGATTGACGCGCTGATTCAGAAATATGGTTTTGATCCGGATTTGGCCGACTGGCTTTGTTCTTTCGAAGCACCTGACGAAACTGTTAGCAAAATCATCGCCGATTTGAGCGAGAATCCGGTTTCCAGTTTCCATCTTCCTTTTTCGATCGCTCCAAATTTTGTGGTGAGTGGCAAAAATTTATTCTTTCCGCTGGTTTCAGAGGAGAGTTCTGTAGTTGCAGCGCTGGCAAATGCAGCCGGTTTTTGGGCGAAGCGGGGCGGTTTTCATGCTGAAGTTTTGGGTACCGAAAAAAAAGGACAGCTTCATTTCAAATGGAATGGAAATCCTGAATATCTGCAATCTCTTTTTCCTGAAATAAAGTTGACGCTACTGGCAGAAAGCACTTTCCTGACTACAAAAATGGAAGCGCGCGGAGGCGGAATCACTGAAATTGAACTAAAATCATTACCACATATTTTGCCCAACTACTATCAGCTTGATGCCGGTTTTGAAACCTGCGACGCGATGGGTGCCAATTTCATCAATTCGTGTCTGGAACAGTTCGGGAAAAGCCTTCAGAACTTTTTCATGACCAGCGAAAAAGTTTCAACCGGACAGCGCGAATGTGAAATCATCATGGCTATTTTGTCGAATTATACTCCTGAAAGCCGGGTTCGCGCCTGGGTGGAATGTCCGGTTTCTGATTTACTTGAGGGAAAATCGATGGAAGAAAATAATCATTTTGCCCAAAAATTTGAGCAGGCCATCCGCATTTCGCAGGCCGATGTTTCGCGGGCAGTAACGCACAACAAAGGTATTTTCAACGGGATTGACGCGCTGGCGGTGGCAACCGGAAACGATTTCAGAGCCATCGAAACCTGCGGACATGCTTTTGCCGCGCGCAACGGCCATTACAGCGGACTGACCGATGTTCAGGTTCAGGATGGAATGTTTCGGTTCAGCATTGAACTGGCACTGGCGGTTGGTGTGGTTGGCGGAGTAACAGCGGTTCATCCGCTTTCAAAACTGGCAATGCGGATACTCGATAATCCATCGGCTCCGGAATTAATGATGTATCTGGCAGTCGCCGGACTGGCATCCAACTTTGGCGCAGTCAAAGCACTGGTTTCTGTCGGAATTCAGCAGGGACACATGAAAATGCATTTGAGCAATATCCTGAATCAACTGAATATTCCGAAAGAAAGACGAACTGAAATACAGAACTATTTTCAGGATAAAACAGTGTCCTTTTCGGCGGTTGAAAAGTATTGGAGGAATCTTGAATCTAGCATCTAAAATCTATTGTCTTCTTCTACAACATATCGCGCAAACGGAAAACTTCTCCTCACCGGAGAATATTTGGTTCTTCACGGGGCAAAGGCAATTGCCCTACCGCTAAAATTGGGTCAACAATTGATCGTTCATGACGGATTGAATTCTGAAAACATAATTTGGCAGGCTTTTTTTGAAGGAAAGGTTTGGTTTTCGTGCGAACTGAACCCTTCAGATTTTTCGGTCATCAAAACCAGTCATCCTGAAAAAGCAGAAACACTCAGCAAAATATTTCAAACCATCAAAATACTGAACCCTACTTTTCAGCCAAAATCCGGAACAAAACTTGACACTTCGCTGGACGCTAATCCTGAATGGGGTTTTGGAAGTAGCAGCACTTTGATCAGCCTTCTTTCGCAATGGGCCGGGGTCGATCCTTTTATCCTGAATGAACTGGTCTTTAAAGGTTCAGGATTTGACATCGCCTGTGCAAATGCTGACGGACCAATTTTTTATGTCAGGAATAAACCTGCACAACCAATCGCTCTGGATTATCCGTTTTCAGAACAACTGTTTCTGGTGTATTCAGGAAAAAAGAAAAAAACAAGTTCCGAAGTCAGTACATTTCTGAAAGAAAAGAAAGTTTCGGATCGGCTGATTCATGAGGTTTCGGCTTTGTCGGACGAGTTTGCAGGATGCCGCGATCAAAATAATTTCAACAGATTAATAAGGCAGCACGAAGAAACAGTTGGCGCGCTGATTGGTCAAACACCTGTGAAAGAGGAGCTTTTTAACGACTTTGATGGCGCGGTAAAATCGCTGGGGGCATGGGGTGGCGATTTCTACCTGATTTCGACAGCACTGCCTTTTTCAGGAGTGAAAAAATATTTTGATAATAGAGGATTAACCACTATTTTTAGCTGGAATGAACTGATCTTAAAACGGGAAAACCAATGACCGGAACAACAAAGCATGTCCATTGGGCAAGTAAATGGCGATGTCCGTCGAATATTGCGCTGGTGAAATACTGGGGGAAACGTGATTTTCAGAAACCAATGAACCCATCGTTGAGTTTTGTGCTTCAGAATGCCTTTACCGAAACATCGGTGGAATTGCTGAAGGAAGGTGAGCAGAAAGTTGAGTTTTATTTTGAGGGTGCGCCCAGCGCTTTTGGCGATCGAATTGAAAAATACCTACTTACTATTTCCAAGCAAATGCCATGGATTCACAAATACAATTTCAGGATTCACAGTCACAACAGCTTCCCGCATTCGGCTGGAATTGCCTCGTCGGCCTCGTCGTTTGGCGCATTGGCGTTGTGCATTACTGAAATCGATTTTGCCATTTCAGGAAGAGAACCTGACCACCCGGATTTATGGTTAAAAGCTTCGGAAATCGCACGACTGGGAAGTGGAAGCGCCTGCCGGTCGGTGTATCCGGGTTTCGCGATTTGGGGTCAGACACAATTGTTTGAATCGTGCAGCGACGAACATGCGATAATGATATATGAAGGAATTCACCCCGCTTTTTATGGCCTTCGCGATGCCATTCTGATGGTTGATTCAGGAACCAAACAAGTTTCCAGTTCTGTCGGGCACGAGTTAATGAACGATCATGCTTTCCAACGCGCACGTATTGGGCAAGCACATCAGAATATCAACGAGTTGTATCTTGCCATGCTTACCGGAAATCTGGAAAGCTTTATTGAAGTGGTTGAAAATGAAGCATTGAGTTTGCATGCCATGATGATGACTTCCAACCCGTCGTTTATATTGCTGAAACCGAATAGCCTTGAATTGATCAGCCGAATCAGAAGGTTTCGTGAAAGAGCGAAAATACCGGTTTTATTTACGATTGATGCGGGGCCAAACATTCATTTGCTCTACTTCAAAAAGAATGAGCTGGACGTGAAAGCTTTTATTGAACGTGATTTACTGGAATTTTGTGAAGATGGAAATTGGATTGACGACCGGATCGGAAAAGGGCCGGTAAGGATAGTAGCCCAATAGCCTCCCCCGAATAGCCTCCCCCAAACCCCCTCCGAAAGAGGGGGCTTAAAGAACCGGTAATTGTTGAGTATCCCTTTGTACAAAAATATTTTTAAATGAGCAACTTATCAGAATCTTCAGGACCAACGCCGCTACCTTTTAAAGAAAGCATTGAAATGGGACTCTCCCTTCCCCCAAGGGGAAGGGTTGGGGATGGGGCTTCTGTTTTTAATTCAAAACTCCTGCTCTTTGGCGAATACGGATTGATGTTCGACGCGATGGCCTTGTCCGTTCCTTTCGACCGGTTTTCAGGTTTTCTTGATTTTGATGCAGATCATTCCCATCAGGAAAGTTCGGACGAAATCCGGAAGTTTTACGCACATCTGAAAACCGGCGCTGACAGCCATAAACTGCACTTTGCATTCGATCTTGAAAGCCTGAAAACTGATCTTGAAAGAGGATTGTATTTTAATTCCAACATTCCGCAGCAATATGGAGTTGGAAGTTCCGGCGCATTGGTGGCGGCGCTTTTCAGCCGGTATGCAGCAAGTTATATTCCTGAAAATGAACTTACACCTGAACTCCTGAAAGTTGATTTTTCAATG